>CAHJWT010000273.1 GCA_903643075.1 Sphingomonadaceae bacterium
GGTCGCGCGGGGCGTGTCGTCACCCGCCATCACGCGCGAGGCGACATCGCCCCCCGCCCCGCGCGGCGCGACCTCGCCGTCCGTCGCGCCTCGCGCGACATCGCCGAGCGTCAGCATGACCTCGGCGAAGTCGCGTCCCGGCCGCGCGGCGGTGCCGGCGAAGATGACATCGTCCATCCCGCCGCCACGGAGCGATTTCGGCGAGCCCTCGCCCATCACCCAGCGGAACGCCTCGAGCAGGTTCGACTTGCCGCAACCGTTCGGCCCGACGACGCCGGTCAGCCCGGGGCCGATGCGCAGTTCGGTCGGGTCGACGAACGACTTGAACCCGGCGAGGCGAAGGCGTTCGAAGATCATCGCGCTATGTCGCTGCCCCCAATGTCACCGCGGCGAACGCGCGATCCACCCCGCCCCGCGGGGAGGTGGCACCGCGCAGCGGTGACGGCGGGGCGGTCGAGCGAGTGGCCGCCGTCACGCGCCCGACCGCCCCTCGGCGCTGCGCGCCACCTCCCCGCCAGCGGGGAGGACCGACACCGCGACTCTGCCGCGAACGCGAAGCGCGGCGCGTGGCTACAGTGCCGCGTCGAGCGCCGGCTTCAGCCGCGCCCAGTTGGCGGTGTCGGCCAGCGTCTTGCCGTTGATGACGAACGTCGGCGTGCCCGTCAGCGCATAGTTCTTGTTGGCGTCGTCGCGGATCTCGTTCAGCTTGGCGACGCCGGCCTGGTCGCTGGTGCACTGGTCGAACTTCGCCTTCGTCATCCCGCGCGTCCGCATGAAGCCGTCGAGCCCGCCCTGCGTTGCGAAGGCGGTGATCTGCTGGTTCGGCGGCAGCGCGCCCAGCCGCTTCTGGACGTCGTCGGGCAGAGGCTTGGTGAACGGCAGCGTCCACTGCGGCTGCGCCTCGTAGAACGCGTCGATCAGCTTTAATGCGGCGGCCGGCGGCTGGCAGCGGACGAGGAGCGACGGCGCAAAATCGACGCCGTTGAGCAGGAACGGCCGATATTCATAACTGACCTTGCCCGTCGCGATATACTTGGCGCGGAGCGTCGGCACGCCTTCCTTTGCGAACGCGCCGCAGTGCGAACAGGTCAGCGAGCCGAACTCGAGCAGCTTGACCTTCGCATTCGGGTTGCCCTGGCGGATGCCGCCCTGCGGCGTCGCAACGACGGTGTCGAGCCAGCTGGCGGTGGCGGGCTTGGCGGCAACCGGCGCGGGCTTGGCGGCGACGGCGGTAGCTGCGGACACGCCGCTCGCGGCAAGGGCCAAGGCCGCGGCGAGGGCGATCAGGCGAATGGCAAACGACATGAACGACTTTCCGTGACTGTGGCGCATCGAGAATAGCGGGGCATGGTCCCCCGCGTCAAAGCCGACGACGGCTAGACCGCGCGTTCCAGGGCTGTCTGAAGGTGAGCCCAGTCGTGGACATCGGCAACCGTATGCCCGTTGATGACAAAGGTCGGCACCGCGGTCAGGCCATAAGACTTTGTCGCATCGTCGCGGATTGCGGCGAGCCGGGCGATCCCCGCCTTGTCGCCGGTGCACGCGTCGAATCGCGTGCGCGACATGCCGCGGGTGCGCATGAAGCCGTCGAGACCACCGCGAACGGCGAAGGCGGTAATCTGCTTTTCCTCGGGCAACGTCGCGAGGTGCTGCTGGAAGTCGCTGTCGAGGGGCTTGGTGAACGGCTCGATCCACGCTGCCTGATGCGCGTAGAAGGCGTCGATCAGCTTGAGCGCGGCGACCGGCAGCAAGCATTCGACGAGGAGTGACGGCGCAAAGTCGACGCCGTGAATGATGAAGGGGCGATATTCGTAGCAGACCTTGCCCGTCGCGATGTACTTTGCTCGCAGCTCGGGCAGGTGATCGCGCGCGAAGGCACCGCAATGCGGACAGCTGAGCGACCCGAACTCGAGCAGCTTGACCTTGGCGTTGGGATTGCCCTGGCGAATGCCGCCCTGCGGCGTCGCGACGACGGTGTCGAGCCAGTTGGTGGTGGCGGGCTTGGCGGCGGCGGCGGGCGTCGCGGCGACCACAGTCGCCGCCGCCGTACCGGTTGCGGCGAGGGCCGATGCGGCGGCGAAAGCGACCAAGCGAATGGCAAGCGACATGGACGACTTTCCGTAGCTGTGGCTCGATGAGGATAGGGCCGGATGGCAGCGTCCGTCAAAATCGTGTGCCGACCCGTCGTGCCGGCGGCGGCGATCCTCCCCGCGGGCGGGGAGGATCATTTCCTACCGCACCACCGGCGGTCCGGTCGTCGCCGACAGGGCGCGGGCGAGCGATTCGAGGGTCGCGCGGAGGTCGGGGTCGGCGACCGTGCGCAGGGTCGATTCGGTTTCGGGGGCGAGGGGCTGCTCGACCGGCCGGGCGCGGCGCTGGACGGTCGGCAGGTCGCCGTGGCGGAGCGCGAGGCGGGCGACGGCGGCATAGCCGAAGAAGCGGTTGACCCGCTCGATGACCTGCGGCTCGACGTGCTTGAGCATCGGCGCGAAGCTGCCGGTGACAACGACCTTCAGCGTCCCCCCGGCCTTCTTGCCGACTGGAAAGGTGATCGTTTCGGGGGTCGAATAGCGTGCGTACTGCTCACCGACGATCTCGGCCCAGCGCGCGACGACCGCGTTCTGGGCGAAGCCGAAGCGGCGGAACGCCTTGTCGCCGACGGCGGGGATCAGTTCGGCGACGGCGCGCGCACCGCGGCCACCGCCGACGGCGCGCGGAGCGGTGCCGCGGCGGGGAGAGTCGGTTTCGGCCATGGCGCGGCTATGCCATAGGCGGCCCATGGCCGTCGACGATGTTTCCGCGAAGCTGCTCGCCTGGTACGACGTCCATGCCCGCGTCCTGCCATGGCGCAGTCCGCCGGGAACCCCGCCGCCCGACCCGTACCGCGTCTGGCTGAGCGAGGTCATGCTCCAACAGACCGGGACGGCGACGGTCGCGCCGTATTTCGCGCGCTTTGTCACGCGCTGGCCGACCGTCGCCGCCCTCGCCGCGGCCGACGACGGCGAAGTCATGCGCGAATGGGCCGGGCTCGGCTACTACGCCCGCGCGCGCAACCTGCTCGCGACCGCGCGCGCCGTCGCCGCTGGTGGCTGGCCGGTGGACGAGG
>CAHJWT010000274.1 GCA_903643075.1 Sphingomonadaceae bacterium
CGTGGCAGGCGACGGCGCGCGCGGCGGCCACGGCCGGGTTCGAAGTGCGCCATCTCGAGGTCCACGGCGTCGCGACCGGGCCGCGGCTCAAGGTCGTCGCCGCCGTCCTCGACGGACCGACCAACTCGATGCTCCTCGTCGACCTCGCCGCGGCGCGCGCCCGGCTGCGCGCGGTGCCGTGGATCGCCGACGCCAGCGTCAGCCGCCGGCTGCCCGACGCGCTGATCGTCGACGTCGTCGAGCGGCGGCCGGCGGCGCTGTGGCAGTTCCGGCACCATCTCGTCGTCATCGACCGGGCGGGCGTGCCGCTGACCGCCGAGCATCTCGACCGCTTCGCCCGCCTGCCGCTCGTCGTCGGGGCGGACGCCAATCGCCATGTCGACGACCTGCTCGCCATCCTCGCCGCGAGCCCGCGCCTCACCGCAACGGTCGACGCCGCGACCTATGTCGGGACCCGGCGCTGGGACCTGCGCTTCCACACGGGCGAGACATTGGCGCTGCCCGAGGCCGACGCGGCGCGTGCGTTCGCCAGGTTCGACGGGGCGGATCACGCGACCGGGCTGCTCGGCCACGGTTACGTCCGCTTCGACCTGCGTCAGCCGGGGCAGATGACCGTCCGCGTCGCCGGCCCGGTCAAGACGGGCAAGGCGGTGACGATTTGATCCCGCCGAAGCCGAGCCGCGGCGAGCGCACGGTCACCGTCCTCGACGTCGGCACGTCGAAGGTCGCGGCGTTGATCGCGTTGATCGGCGGCGGCGAGCCGCGGGTCGTCGGCGTCGGCCAGCGCGTCTGCCAGGGGGTGCGCCGCGGGCTGGTCGCTGACATGGAGAAGACCGAGAGCGCAGTCCGCGCCGCGGTCGACCAGGCCGAACGCAACGCCGGGGTCCAGGCCGGCACGGTCTACGTCAACATGTCGGCCGGAGGCTTGCGGAGCGAGGTCGAGGCGGTCGAGATCGACATCGGCGGCCACAAGATCAGCGACGCCGACATGGCGAACCTGCTCGCCGCCGGCCGCGCGAGGATCGACCCCGGCAGCCGCACCGTCCTCCACGCCCAGCCGGCGCTGTACGCGGTCGACGGGACCTTTGTCGAAAGCCCCGTCGGCTTCCACGCCGACCGGCTCGGCATGGACATCCACATCGTCACCGCCGACACCCCGCCGATCCGCAATCTCGACCTCGCCGTCCGCTCGGCGCACCTCGGCGTCCGGACGATGGTCGCGTCGCCGGCGGCGTCGAGCCTCGCCGTCCTGGCCCGCGAGGAGCGCGAGCTCGGCGTCGCGCTGGTCGAGATCGGGGCCGGGGTGACCAACATCGCCGTCCACATGATGGGCCAGCTCGTCGGCGTCGCGTCGGTCGCCATGGGGGCGGGCGACATCACCAACGACATCGCCTCGGCGTTCGCGACGCGGCGGAGCCACGCCGAACGGCTGAAGACGCTCTACGGCGGCGCGATCACCGCGCAGAAGGATAACCACGAGCTGGTCGACATCCCGCCGATCAGCGACGACGAGGCCGGCGAGATCGTCCGCGTGCCACGGGCGCAGATCGTCGCCGTCGTCCGCCACCGGCTCGACCTGCTGTTCGGCGAGGTCGCGGCGCGGCTGCCGCAGCTAGGCTTCGCCGGACCGCAGGCGCGGCAGGTCGTGCTGACCGGCGGCGGGGCGGAGATCAAGTCGGTCGCCGATTTCGCGCAGGGGCTGCTCGGCAAGAACGTCCGCATCGGCCGCCCGCGCGGGCTGACCGGGCTGCCCGACGCGCAGGCGGGGCCGGCGTTCGCGACGCTCGCCGGCCTCGCGCTGTTCGCCGCCGAGGATCTGCCCGACCTGTGGAACGCGAAGCCCGTCGCCGGCGCACCCCGGCCAGGCGCGAAAGGCGGCGGCCGCCTGCAACAAATGGTGGATAAGTTGCGGTCGAGCCTGTGAATAGCTTTCGATAAGCTACATTCTGTAGTAGCGGTGTCCGACGAGGGAGACGAGATATGGTGGATTTCAAGCGCCCCGAGCTGACCGAGCTCAAGCCGCGGATCGCCGTCATCGGCGTCGGCGGGGCGGGCGGCAACGCCGTCGCCAACATGATCGCGTCGAACCTCCAGGGGGTCGATTTCGTCGTCGCCAATACCGACGCGCAGAGCCTGGCGATCAGCCAGGCGGAAACGCGGATTCAGCTCGGCCTTAAGATCACCCAGGGCCTCGGTGCGGGGTCGCGGCCCGAGATCGGCCGCGCGGCGGCCGAGGAGACGATCGAGCAGCTTGAGGCGGCGCTCGACGGCTGCCACATGTGCTTCATCACCGCCGGCATGGGCGGCGGCACGGGCACGGGTGCCGCTCCGGTCGTCGCCCGCGCGGCGCGGGAAAAAGGCATCCTGACCGTCGGCGTCGTGACCAAGCCGTTCTCCTTCGAGGGGCTCAAGCGGATGCGCTCGGCCGAGGAGGGCATCGCCGAGCTGCAGAAGCACGTCGACACGCTGATCATCATCCCCAACCAGAACCTGTTTCTCATTGCCAACGCGTCGACGACGTTCAAGGACGCCTTCGCGATGGCCGATCAGGTCCTCCATCAGGGGGTTCGCGGCATCACCGACCTGATGATCATGCCCGGCCTGATCAACCTCGACTTCGCCGACATCCGCACCGTCATGTCCGAGATGGGCAAGGCGATGATGGGGACCGGCGAGGCGAGCGGCGACCACCGCGCGATCGAGGCGGCGGAGAAGGCGATCGCCAACCCGCTGCTCGACGAGGTATCGATGCGCGGCGCGAAGGGCGTCATCATCAACATCACGGGCGGCGACGACCTCCGCCTGATGGAGGTCGACGAGGCGGCGACCCACATCCGCGAGATGGTCGACCCCGAGGCGAACATCATCGTCGGCAGCGCGTTCAACCCCGACCTCAACGGCGTCATGCGCGTCTCGGTCGTCGCGACCGGGATCGACGTCATCGCGCGGACCCCGGCGGTCAGCACGCTCCGCGCGGCGCCGCCGTTCGCCGCCGCGGCGGCCTTCCCGGCCGTGCCGACGAAGGCGGTCGTGCCCGAACCGGTCGAGGCGATCGTCGAGCCCGAGCCGGCGCT
>CAHJWT010000275.1 GCA_903643075.1 Sphingomonadaceae bacterium
GGCGGCCGCGACCGCCGCCGCGGCGAGGGCGAGGATCACGGCGCCGCCGGCGCGGCCGCCGGAGCCTTCGGCCCGCTGCGGTTGATGAACTGGCCCATCAGCCCCATCAGGTCCTGCGCGCCCTGGGTGTCGGCGATCTCGTCGCCGGCCTTGAGCATCGCCGGGTCGCCGCCGGGCGACAGCGCGATGTACGATCCACCGAGGATGCCCTCCGACGTGATCGCCGCACTCGAGTCGGTCGGGAAGCGGACGTCGCCGGCGATGCGCAGCGCCACCACCGCCTGGAAGGTCTTGGGATCGAGCCGCTCGGTCTCGACCTTGCCGATCTTGATCCCCGAGGTGCGGACGTCGGTCCCGACCGACACTCCGGTCGCGTTGGGAAAGCGGGCGGTGAGCAGGTAGCCCGTCCCGCCGCCAGCCGCCGTCCGGGCATAGGCCGAGCCGACGAACCACATCGCGACGACGACTACCAGCAGCCCGACGAGCGCCTCGATGACGTTGTCCTTGAACAGCGCGCGCATCTCAGTCGGGGGTCCAGGCTTCGTAGTCGCCGGTGGTCTTCGCCCGCGTCGCGGCGACGGCGAGACTGCCCGACGGGCGGTGCGCGGCGGGTGTGCCCGTCAGGTTTGGCACCCACGGCTTCTCCCATACCCGCGCCCTCAGCGGGGCCTCGTCGGGGGTGGTATCGACGGTCTTGTGGAGCCACAGGTGCCATTCGGGCGGGATGCGGCTCGCCTCGGGCTCGCCGGCGTAGATCACCCAGCGCCGCTCGCGCCGGCCGGCCTTGGCCGTATAGTAGACGTTGCCCTGCGCGTCGCGGCCGACCTCGCGCCCGGTGAACGCGCCGACGATGCGGGTGCCGAGGCCCGGCCCGTGCCACCAGGTGAAGATGCCCATGGCCACCGCGTAGCGCGGCGGGGCCGCCTAGTCGAGCGTATAGCTGACCGCGTCACCCGGCTGCAGCCCGATCCGCGCCGCCTCGCCGGCGTTGAGTTCGAGCACCGCGGCGACCGTTCCCCCCGACGGGATGTCGGCCTTGCTGAACGGCACGGCGTTGGCGGCGATGCGGCGGACGCTGTGGTCGGGGGCGATGAAGATGATGTCGAGCGGCAGGTAGGTCCCCTCCATCCAGAACGACGCCTCGCGCGGCGCGGCGAGCGGAAACAGCATCCCGTGGCCGCGCCCCATCTTCCGGCGCGCCATCAGGCCGCGGGCCTGCTCGACCTGGGTCCGCGCGACCTCGACAGTGTAGCGGTGCGGCTGACGCTTCGCGGTCAGGGTCAGCGCGACGGTCTGGAGTGGCGGGTTGGCGACGATCGGCTCCTGCGCCGCGCTGCTGCCGGCGAGCAGCGCCGACAGCGCCGGTAGGGCAAACATACCGGCAAACCGCCACTTCATCGCCGAACCTGTATCTATACGACCGCCGGCCCGTCCGTATCAGCTTCGAGCACGACCGCAAGCGGCCCCTTCTGGCCCTCGGCGATGCGCGCCAGCAGGCACTGCCCCGGCTCGAGGTCGGCGATGCCCGCCCGCCGGACCGTCTCCATATGGACGAAGATATCCTGGTCGACGCCGTCGCGGACGATGAAGCCATAACCCTTCAGCCGGTTGAACCACTTGACGCAGACCGGCTCGAACGGTCCCGCCGCGTCGATCAGCCGGTCGGCGGTCGTCCGCGACGCAGCGCGCTGGACCGCCATCTCCGGGTCGGGACCGGTCGCGGTGGTCAGGTCGAGGCCGACGATCGTCCGGACCTGG
The DNA here is from genome assembly GCA_903643075.1 of Sphingomonadaceae bacterium. Lineage (GTDB taxonomy): Bacteria > Pseudomonadota > Alphaproteobacteria > Sphingomonadales > Sphingomonadaceae > Polymorphobacter_B. The sequence goes on from CAHJWT010000275.1 coordinate 1,759, forward strand.
CGGCCGCGCGCCCGCTCGACCGCATCGCACACCAGCCGCGCGCCTTCCGGCAGGCTCCGCCGCGCCACGCTACGCAGGACCGAGAAATGAATTAGGACATCGCCGCCGCCGTCGTCGGGGACGAGAAAGCCGTAGCCGCGGACCATGTCGAACCACTTGACCGCCCCGGCGACGCGGACCGTCGCTTCGACTGGCGCGAGATCCGCGCCGGCCGTCGGCAGCTCACACACCTCCGCAACCCCAAGCATGCGGCACCCCCAACGCCAGCATCAATCGTTAGTCTATACCACAACATCGCGAGTCCGGGAAAGGATGTTATGCAACGGTTAATTTGCCGTCGGTGGAGCGACGGCCAGCCGGTCTGTGTTAGACTGTTGATACGGCAGAATGAGGCAAGTCCTTGTGGAACGACATGAACCCGATCGGGTCCCGACGCGGGCCGGACTGCCGCCGCTGGTCTGGGGCGGACTGATCGTCACCGCGGTCGCCGCCCTGCTCGCGTGGCAGCTGACATGAGCGACGATCTCGCGCCCGTCCTCGCCGCGGCGCAGACCTGGCGTGCCGCCGGCCACGGCGTCGCGGTGGCGACGGTGATCGAGACGTGGGGATCGGCGCCGCGCCGGGTCGGCAGCCTGCTCGTCGTCCGCGACGACGGCGCGTTCGAGGGCTCGGTCAGCGGCGGCTGCGTCGAAGGCGACGTCATCACCGAGGCCGCCGGGGTCATCGCCGCCGGTGGAGCCAAGCGGCTCGACTACGGCGTCGCCGACGCGACGGCGTGGGAAGTCGGGCTGGCGTGCGGCGGGCGCATCTCGGTCATGGTCCAGGCGGTGACCGCCGAACGTTTCGCGCCGGCGCTGCTCGACCGCCTCGCCGCGGCGCGCGGCGATGGCGAGGCGGTCACGCTGGCGACCGACCTCGCGACCGGCGTGACCACCGAGGCGGCGGGCGAGTCCGACGCGGCGACCTTCGTCCACCGCTACCCGCCGCCGCTGCGCCTCGCGGTGATCGGTGCGGTCCATATCTCGCAGGCGCTGGTGCCGATCGCGCGTCTGCTCGGCTATGCGCCGCTGGTGATCGATCCGCGCGGGCTGTTCGCCACCGAGGCACGCTTCGACGGAATCGCGCTCGACGACGGCTGGCCCGACGAGGCGCTGGCGCGGTGGCGGCCGAACGCGGCGAGCGCGGTCGTCGCGCTGAGCCACGATCCGAAGCTCGACGACGTCGCGCTCGCGGCGGCGCTGCGGTCGAAGGCCTTCTACCTCGCCGCGCTGGGCTCGCGGAAGAGCCATGCCGCGCGGCGGGAGC
>CAHJWT010000276.1 GCA_903643075.1 Sphingomonadaceae bacterium
GCCGTGCCGCCGGCGTTCAGCGACCACATCGGCGACGCGCTGATCAGCGCCGCCGGAATGCGCGCCCGCGCCGCCGACCCGGCGACGTGGGCCCCGGCCGGGCTCGCCGCCGTCACCGCAACCGAAGGCTGGACGTTCGGAATCGGGTGACCGGCTGCACGAACAACTTTGCCGCCAGCAGACAGCGCCAACGGACGCTTCGCTTGCGCGGCGAGATGCCCTAGACGAGGCCGATGCCCGCTCTCGTCGCCCTGCCCCCGCTCGTCCTCGTCATGGCCGGCGGCGCGGTCGGGTCGGGCCTGCGCTTCCTCGTCGGGCGGTGGACGTTCGTCGTCCTCGGGCCCGACCTCCCGTTCGGGACGTGGACGGTCAACATCGTCGGCGGGCTGGCGATGGGACTGCTCGCCGGCACCCTCGCGCGGACGAGCAGCGGCGAGCCGCTCCGTCTGCTCCTCGGCGTCGGCGTGCTCGGCGGCTTCACCACCTTCTCGGCGTTCAGCCTCGAACTGGTCACGATGATCGTCCGCGGCGACGTCGGCCTCGCCGCCGCCTATGCCGTGTCGTCGGTCGCCGGCAGCCTCATCGCGCTCTACGCCGGGCTGATGCTGGCGCGCGGATGAGCACCGCCGGCCCCGACATGCGGCGGTTCGTCGTCGGCGACGACGATGCCGACATCCGCCTCGACCGCTGGTTCCGGCGCCACCTGCCCGAGGTCAGCTTCAACCTCGTGTCGCGCTGGGCGCGGACCGGCGCGCTGCGCCTCGACGGGGCGAAGGCCGATCCCGGCGACCGGATCGTGGCCGGACAGACGATCACCGTCCCGCCGGCCGAAGCGACGCCGCCGGCGGGTCCCGCCGAGGCCCCGCGCCGGCCGCTCAGCGCCGCCGAGATCGAGTATGCTCAAAGCCTCGTGATCCACCGCGACAAGTCGGCGATCGTCCTCAACAAGCCGCCCGGGCTGGCGACGCAGGGGGGAACGGGAACGACGACCCATGTCGACGGCCTGCTCGACGCACTGTGCTTCGGCTTCCCGCAGCGGCCGAAGCTCGTCCACCGGCTCGACAAGGACACCAGCGGCGTCCTCCTCCTCGCGCGGACGGCGCGGGCGGCGGCCTTCTTCAGCAAGGCGTTCGCCGGGCGGACCGCGCGCAAGGCCTATTGGGCGCTGACCGTCGGCCGGCCCGAGCCGAACGCCGGCGAGATCGACGCCGCGCTCGCCAAGCAGCCGGGCAGCGGCGGCGAGAAGATGCACGTCGATCCGGCGACCGGCGCGAAGGCGACGACGCGCTACCGCGTCCTCGACCACGCTGCCGACCGCGCCGCGTGGGTCGAGTTCCAACCGCTGACCGGCCGCACCCACCAGATCCGCGTACATGCCGCCGCGATCGGCACGCCGATCGTCGGCGACGCCAAGTACGGCGGCCGCGACGCCTTCCTGACCGGCGGAATCAGCCGCAAGATGCACCTCCACGCGCGGCGGCTGGTGATCGACCATCCCGACGGCGGCGTCCTCGACCTCGCCGCCGACCTGCCGCCGCACATCGCCGACAGCTTCGCGATGCTGGGTTTCGATCGCGTCCGCGGCGACGTTCCGCTCGACGAGGTCCGCTTCCGCGACACCCCCGAGGGTCAGGCGCGGGCCGAAGCGGCGGCGGCCAAATCGCGGCGCAAAGCGCACCGGGGCGAACGCCGTAGCCGCGGTCGCGGCGACGGCTGACGTGCATCCGGCGACGGCGTTCCGCTGGGCCGACGATACGGCGATGCTCGCGTTCGTCGGTGAGGTCGGCTTCGCACGCGTCTTCCTGACGACACCTGCCGGCCCGCGCGTCGCCCACGCACCGGCGATCGTCGTCGGCGACGCGCTGCGTTTCCATCTCGCCAACGCCAACGCGCTGACCCCGTACCTCGACGGCGCGACCGCCCTCCTCGTCGCCGAGGGGCCGAACGCCTATCTCAGCGCCAACTGGTACGCCGACGTGCGCGGCGCGGTGCCGAGCTGGAACTACGTCGCGGTCGAGGCCGAGGGGCCGGTCCGCCGCCTCGGCCGCGCCGACCTGATCGACCTCCTCGACCGCGCGGCGGCGACGCTCGAGCCGCGCGTCGGCGAGGACTGGACCCGCGCCAAGATGGAACCGCGCCGGTTCGAGGCGATGCTCGGCGCGATCACCGCATTCGAGCTGACCCCGACCGCGTGGCGCGGCACCGCCAAGCTCAGCCAGAACAAGTCCGACACCGAAGCCGCGCGGGTCATCGCCGGCATGGACCGCGCCGGTGCGACGGCAATGGCGGCGGCGATGCGGGCGGCGCGAGCGTGACGCGCCTCGCCGTGTTCGACTGCGACGGGACGCTGGTCGACAGCCAGGCCAACATCGTCGGCGCGATGCGCGAGGCCTTCGCCGCCGTCGGCGTCCCCGCACCCGCCGACCACGCCATCCGCCACGTCGTCGGGTTGAGCCTGTTCGAGACGATGGCGATGCTGCTGCCGGACGCCGACCCCGACCTCCATGCCGCGCTCGCCGACGCGTATCGCGGAGCGTATCACCGGATGCGCGCGGCGGGGACGCTCGCGGTCGAGCCGCTCTACCCCGGCATGGCCGATGCGCTCGTCGCGCTCGGCGACGCCGGCTGGCGGCTCGGCGTCGCCACCGGCAAGTCCGATCGCGGCCTGTCGCTGATCCTCGCCCACCACGACCTCGCCCACCATTTCGTCACACTCCAGACTGCCGACCGTCACCCGTCGAAGCCGCACCCGGCGATGCTCGAGCTGGCGATGGCGCAGGCCGGCGCGACGCCCGCCGACACGGTGATGATCGGCGACACCGCCTACGACATGGCGATGGCGATCGCGGCGGGAGCGCGTGCGGTCGGCGTCGACTGGGGCTATCACGACACGGCGACGCTGTACGCGGCGGGAGCCGAGACGGTCGTCGCCGACGCCGACGCACTGCTGGCGCACCTCGGGTGAAGTGCTTCTACCGCGAGGTCGCGACGCTTGCCGGCGACGGCGGCTGGGGCGTCGCGCTCGACGGCCGGGCGGTGCGGACGCCGGGGCGCG
>CAHJWT010000277.1 GCA_903643075.1 Sphingomonadaceae bacterium
AGATCGCTGGAGACCCGTCCGGGGCATGCGGCGACCCTGATCGTGTCCGGCCGCGCGGCCCTCGCGCTCGATGATGACGCCGGAGCCGTCGCGACCTTCGCGGCGGCCGCGAAGGCCGCACCCGAGAAGGCCGAGCCAGCCTTCCTGCTCTGTGCCGCACTGGTCGACGCCCGAGACCCGGCCGCAGACCCTCTCCTGGAGCGACTCGCGGCGCGCTTTCCGCACGAAGCCGCAGGCTGGGAAGACCTGGCGCGGAGCCTTCTCGGCGTGGGCCGCCGTGCCGCGGCCTCGCATTCAGCGAGCCCCGCCCACGCCTCGTGCCGCGCAGGCAGCAGAGCGATGACGCGACGCATCGCGGCGACGGCGTCGTCGAACCGGCCGGCGCGGCCCAGCGCACCGGCGGCGCGCAATTGCTCTTCGTAGGTGCCGACGCTGCTCATCGCTCGCCCGCCTTAGCCGATCGGCGCTGCCGCGATAAACCTCGTCGGGCGCACGCTGCGGCAACTCGCTGCGACCAGCGATCGTTGGCCGGATGCGCCCACCGGTGCCGGATCCCCGCCGTGCCACCTACCATCCTCCTGTTCGGCGCGACCGGTGACCTCGCCCGGCGGATGCTGCTGCCGTCGCTCTACGAGCTCCATGCCGACGGGTTGCTGCCGGCGGGGACGGGGATCGTCGCGACGGCGCGCTGCCCGGCGCGATCGTCGGCGCAGGGGCGGTTCTCAACGAGGCGCAGCTCGACGCGGCGCTCGGTGCCGGCGCACGGTTCGTCGTCGCCGGGGTTGATCGACCGTCTCGCCCGCGCCGCGATCGAGCGCGGCGTCCCCTTCCTGCCGGGGATCGCCACGGCGGCTGACATCGTGCGCGGCCTCGATCTCGGCCTCGACCGCTTCAAGTTCTTCCAGGCCGTCGCGAGCGGCGGCCTGCCTGCCCTCACCGCGCTCGCCGCGTCGTTCGGCGATGCCCGCTTCTGCCCGACCGGCGGTATCACCGCCGCGACGGCGCCGGACTGACTTGCGCACCCAACATCAGTGTTCGTTTCGGTTACGTCGACCCGAATGTCGTTCAACTACGGGTTGATGGCGAGGCTCCATGTCGGGCGCTCGTCAAGCTTGGCGCGCGACCGGAAAGCACGGGTCGCCGCAATTTTGCTCGGCGAGGTCGCTCCGACCAGCAACTATGCCGAAACGCGGGCGGCAACTCCCTAGATTTGGTATGACAGCCTGACAATGCGCAGGCCGCATCGATCGGTTTTCCGCCGTCCCTTCGAGGGCGTTCCTCGGCCGCTCAACAACAACGCTTTCTCGGACATGACCTATCGCGTAGGCTGCCCCGTCACAGAGGGGCGACGCTCAACCATGAAGCGATTGGTCTACCGCTCCCAACCGTTTGGCTTCGGCCGCGCGATGCTCGCCGGCATCCTGTTGGATTCACGTCGTAACAATCGACGCGATGAGATCACCGGCGCGCTCATCTGCCGCCACGACCTGTATCTTCAGCTTATCGAAGGGCACGCAAGCGAGATCGATGCGCTATATTCGAGGATCAATGTCGATGATCGCCATGGCGAGGTCCGACTGCTCCTCACCGATACTGTCAGCGAACGTCTATTTCCGCGTTGGGATATGCTTGACGACGAGGCGCCCTCGCTCTTCTGGTCACCCGCGGAGGTCGCCGATGGCGCGGTCGAGAGCACAGCTCCGGTCGAGCTGACCCGGATATTTGCTCGGCTGTCGGCGAACACCGCAGCCCGGAAAGAGCACTCGGGATACGCCTGACATCAGGCGGTCCGGGCCCCATCGCCTGAGCGGATAGTGGTTCCGGACCTGACGGGCGTAACCGTGCGCGCAGCAACGAGCTACCACACATCAAACGACCCGAGCGACACGTTAGTGCGGGCCGCGAGCATTGGCTTCCCAGCAGACGTCATTATCGGCTGCGGCCATTACGAATCGCCTGGTCAATTAATTCGAGACTCCAAAGTTGATTACTTGCAGCTCGATCAACAGTTTCCGACATTAAACATTTGCTCATTGTGCTTCTTGGAGGGCGGAAGAGCGAACTGCGCGGTGCACGTCGTTCGCGACATCGAGAAGAGTACCGCGTTAAACAACGGCCTGGGGCACCAAGTGTTCATAAACTACTTACCCCGGCTGCAACGTCCGCCTTAGATCGTACCAGCCGTGTTCTACTTTGTTTTGTTTTGGGTATCAAATAGCCTGCAGCAGGCGGTGATCTAGTGATGTACCGACTTTCGGTGTGTCGGGCTATCTCTAATGCCCTTCGGCGGTTGGCGCCGTAGAAAATTTGCCGCAATGGCTGCTCGACGCACGAGTAACGCGGCGTGCCTAAGCAGTGATTTCACGAAAATGGGATCGAGTTTCGCGTCGATCCAGGGGGCAGCGAACCTGTCAGCTGCAATAACGGCAGCTTTCGGACATCGCATTCGGTGACGCCGGTACCCGCTCGTGACACCACCTCTGGCGGCGCATAAACCGTCGCCATGAGGCTTCAGATTGATCCCGCCGCGACGCTTAGTCCCGCACATTTTGACGGATGAGCAGCAGCGATGCCGCGCCCGTTTTGAGTGATGCTGACACCCTCACGCGCGATCTCGATGCCCAAGGTTGGGCCGTCCTGCCGCGCCTGCTCACCCCTGCCGAATGCGCCGAGACCGCGGCGATCTACGACGCCGGCGAGGGCTTCCGCAGCCACGTCGTCATGGGCCGGCACGGCTATGGTCGCGGCGAGTATCGCTACTTCTCGTACCCGCTGCCGCCGCTGGTCGAACAGCTGCGAATGGCGCTCTATCCGCGCCTCGTCGGCATCGCCAACGCGTGGCAGGCGCGCCTCGGACGGTCCGTTCGTTTCCCGCCGACGCACGCCGAGTTCGTCGCCCGCTGCCACGCCGCGGGGCAGTCCAAGCCGACCCCGCTGCTCCTCCGCTACGATCCCGGCGACTACAACTGCCTCCACCAGGATCTCTACGGCGAGCATGTCTTCCCGCTCCAGGTGGCGGTGCTCCTCGACCCGCCCGGCGAGGCGTTCACCGG
>CAHJWT010000278.1 GCA_903643075.1 Sphingomonadaceae bacterium
GGCCGACGCGGTGCGCGAGCGGCTGGCCGCGGTCGACGTCGACCGGCTGGCGCCGCGCGAGGCGCTCGACCTCGTCTACGATCTGAAGCGGATGGCCTGAACGATCATCGAAAGCGCTGTCCTACACCCCACCTGTCGGCATAGGCTGGCCGCATGATCGTCCGCTGCACCCTCCTCCCTCCGCCCCCGCCAGCCCGCCAGCCGCAGCGGCGCCACGGCGTTAACCATCTGTTACTGCGGCGGGGGCGATGCCCTTCGCTACTTGGCGTCGCCTTCATCAACTTAGCATTAATATCTGGTAACCTTGGTTTCGATTACCGACGCCCGCTGGCGGTCGTACCGTGATCGCGGCAACGGCGGAGCGACCGTTAGACCCCGGCAAAGGCGGCGAGGCGCACCGCGACCGCGGCCTCGTCCGCGGCGTCGGCGTCGCGGCGTTCACCGCGGCGATCGTCAACGGCGTCGTCGGCGCGGGCGTCTTCACCCTGCCGGCGGTGATGGCCTTGAACGTCGGGCCGCAGGCACCGGTCGCCTTCCTCGTCTGCGCCGTGGCGATGGGCGCGGTCGTCGCGTGCGTCGCCGACGCCGGGCGGCGGGTGCCGACGTCGGGGGGCATCTACGGGACGGTCGACGCCGGTCTGGGGCCGCGCGCGGGGTTCGTCGCCGGCTTCGTCGGCATCTGGCTGTCGAGCGTACTGTCGTGCGGCGGCATCGCGGCGGCGTTCGCCGACGGGGTCGGCGCGGCGGTCCCGGCGCTCGGCGCGGGCCTCCCCCGCGCGGCACTGATCGTCGCGGTGATCGCCGCGCTGATGATCGTCAACCTGCGCGGGGTCGGCTTCGCCGCGCGCTTCATCACGGTCGCGACGGTGATCAAGCTCGTCCCGCTGGCGCTGTTCGTCGGCGTCGGCGCATGGTTCGTCACCGGGATCGACCTCCACGCCGGCGCGGCGGCTGGGACAGACAGCGGCGGCTTCGGCCGCGCGGTGATCTTCGCGCTGTTCGCCTTCTCGGGCATGGAGACCCCGCTCGGCGCGAGCGGCGAGGCGGCCGACCCGCGCCGCACCGTGCCGCACGCGATCATCCTCGGCATGGCCTTCGTCCTCGCACTCTACGTCGCGGTCCAGGTCGTCGCGCAGGGGCTGCTTGGCGGGAGCCTCGCGCATTCGGCCGCGCCGCTGAGCACGGCGATCGCCACCGTCAGCCCGGGGCTCGGGATCGTGCTCGCCGCCGGGGCGACGCTGTCGCGGCTGATCTGGATCGGCTCGGACCTGCTTGGCGCGCCGCGGGTGCTGTTCGCCTTCGCGCGCGACCGCCTGCTGCCGGGATGGCTGGGGACGGTCGACCGCCGCTTCCACGTGCCGCGGACAGCGATCGTCGTTCACGCCGTCCTCGTCGCGGCGCTGGCGATCACCGGCACGTTCGAGGCGCTCGCGATCCTGTCGGGGCTGGCGAGCACCCTGCTTTACTCGCTCGCCTGCGCGGCGGCGTGGCGGCTCGACAAGCGCGGCGTCGGCGGCGCGCGGGCGCACCGGCTGGTTCCGCTTGCGGCGGCGATCGGCGTCGCCGCGATGGTCGCAATCGCCGTCCAGGCCAAGCCCGCCGAGCTGTTCGGGCTGGCGGCGGCGGTGGCGATCGCGCTGGGGATTTACGCGGGGCGGCGGATGTTCGGCTGGCACGGCGAAAGATCGTCATCGGCGACGCAGCCGGAACGAACTTGAGACATCGTCGTTGGCACTATGTTCCTCAGGAGGCAGTCGATGGCAACGGGCAAGAAGGCGGCTTCGACCGCATCGAAGGAGTTGAAGAGCGGCTCGTCAGGCAAATCGGAGAAAACCGTTGCCGCTTCGGACCTGGCACAGACCAAGAAGAAGAAATAATCGGTAACCGATCGGCGGCTGCACGCCGTCAGCGGTAGCTGTCGACCGCATCGAACGTCGCCGTCAGCGCCCGCCGCTCGGCCGCCGTCAGCTCGGGTCGCCACACCTCGAACAGTAGGATGGCGCGGGGTTCGGTCGAATCGTTCCACGCCTCGTGCTCGATCGAATCGTCGAAGATCAGCGGCACCCCGGCCTCGACTGTCCGGGTCTCGGCCCCGACCCGCAGACGGCACCCCGGCGGGACGATCAGCGGGATGTGGACGATCAGCCGGGTGTTGAGCATCCCGTTGTGCGCCGGGATGTGGGTGTCGCCGGCGAGGATCGAGAACAGCGCCATCGGCGACCGCCCGGCGATCCGCGGCACTGGAGCCGACTCGACCGCCGCGACCGTCGCCGGACATGCGGCGTGGGCCGCGGCGACCGGCTTCCCCTCGCGCCACAGATGGTACGCGCTCCACCGCGCGTCGCCGAGCAGGCTGTGCTCCTTCGACGGACGGTTCTCGGGGCGCTCGACGTAGGGTGCGAGACCGGTCTCGGCGGCGATGACGCCCTCGACCTCGGCGCGCATCGCCGCGGCTTGCGCGGCGATCGGGCCGAGCCACGGGAAATCGGCGGGATCATGGAACGGGATCGCCGGCAGGCGGGGATAGAAGAAGTTGGTCGGGGCCTGCGGGTACGGCTGCGCCACACCGGTCGCGATCGCCAGCGCCTCGGCGAAGCGCGGGTGGGTCGCGGCGGGGTCGACATCTGCCGCGGCGAGGTGGCCACGGAGATGGGTGTCGAATTTACCCGCCGCCGTCGCCAACGCCTGCCGCGCATGGGCGAGCGCCTGCGCCGTAGCCGGTGCCTGCTCAACGCCGTCGGGGGCGGCGCGGACCGCCGCTTCGAACCAGCTAACCGCCGCGCGGTCGTCGCCGGCGCGGGCGAAGAGCTCGCCGCGCATGACCAGCGCGTCGAGGTTGGCGCGGTCGACGGCGAGGACCTGGTCGAGCGCCGCATGCGTCGCCGGCCGGTCGTCCTGCATGAAGCACGCCTGGGCGAGGAACAGCCACGCCTGCGGCGCGGCGCGCCCTGCGGCGACGATGCGCTCGAAGGCGCGCCGCGCCGTGCCGGCGTCACCGCGCGACAGGGCGTCGATACCCTCCTGCGCGACCGCTTCGAGCGGCTC
>CAHJWT010000279.1 GCA_903643075.1 Sphingomonadaceae bacterium
CGGCGGCGGCGCGTGGCGGCCGCACGCGGCGAGCGCCGCGGCTGCCGCCATTACTCCCCGCCACCGCATGCCACCCCCCGGATCACAGATTTGATTGTGACTCAGTCTTTACGAAGCGTGGCCGGCGAGCGCAAGCCGGGTGCGACGACGCTGGCAGTCGGATCGTTGATCTCGCGCCGGGCGTTCCCATTTTAGGGACAGCACTCACGGGAGACGGTCATGGCGACGAACAGCATCCTCGACGGCATCAAGGGCATCTTCGCGCCCGAGGCCGACGCCCGAGCCGCGACCCCCGCAGCGCTCGACACCGTTGATGGCACCGGCGACGGCACTCCGGTCGTCGTCAAGTCCGACGCCGACTGGCGCGCCGAGCTCGCCCCCGACCAGTACCGGGTCCTGCGCGAGCACGCCACCGAGCGCCCCGGCACGTCGCCGCTCAACCGCGAGAAGCGCGGCGGGGTGTTCGACTGCGCCGCGTGCGGCAACCCGGTCTATACCTCGGAGACCAAGTACGAGAGCGGCAGCGGCTGGCCGAGCTTCTTTGCGCCGATCCCCGGCGCGGTCGCGACCACCGTCGACCGCAGCCTCGGCATGGTCCGGACCGAGGTGCACTGCGCCAACTGCGGCGGCCACCTCGGCCACGTCTTTGACGACGGCCCGCGCCCGACCGGGCAACGCCACTGCATCAACGGCGTCGCGCTCGACTTCAAGCCGGAGGCCTGAGCAGTCGATCGCGTCGCCGGCGTATATAGTGGCAGCGATGACTGGGTTGGCCTCGGCGTCGTCGCGGCAGGCCGAAGCTCTTGGTCATGGTCGTTTGCCCGGGATCGAGCGTCACCGATCGAACACGTTACGATCGGTTCCGGCAGCCCGGCCCGATCGTAGCCATGGAGGACGAAATGCCTGATTCTCATGCCGGACTATTTGGGGCATGGACGCTGCTCGCCGCCTATGTCGACATTCCCGGCAAGCCGCGAATCGACTATTTTGGCGACGCGCCGGTTGGCACGTTGATCCTCGCCTCGTCGGGGCGGATGGTCGCGCTGCTTACCGCCGGCGACCGCGGTACGGCGGCCGACGCGGCGGCGCTGTTCGGTTCGATGCTCGCCTATGCCGGAACCTTCACCGCCGACGCGACGACCTTCGTCACCACGGTCGACGCCGCATGGGTGCCGGGCTGGGTCGGGACGCGCCAGACGCGTCACTATGTCATCGCGGGCGACCATATGACGATCCGCTCCGATCCCATGCGCGCGCCGCAATCGCCCGACGTCGAGTCGGTTGTCGTCCTCGAATGGCGACGCGCCGCCTGACGTTGCGGCGGTGAGCCGAATACGCTAAGGTCCAGGCTTGTTGGCGTTGCGCATCGTCGCCGCCGCCCCCGCGAAAGCCCGAGCAATGCCCTTCGCCTCCGCTCCGCCCGCGCTTGCCGCGGCGCTCACCGCACGCGGCTACGATGCCGCGACCCCGGTCCAGGCCGCCGTTCTCGTCCCCGAAGCCTACGGCCGCGACCTGCTGGTGTCGGCGCAGACGGGGTCGGGCAAAACCGTCGCTTACGGCCTCGCCATGGCCGCGACGCTGATCGGCGACGCCGGTCACCTGCCGCCGGCCGGCGAGCCGGTCGCCCTCGTCGTCGCACCGACGCGCGAGCTCGCCCTCCAGGTTGCGCGTGAGCTCGATTGGCTGTTCCACGACGCCGGCGGCCGCATCGCTACCTGCGTCGGCGGGATGGACATCCGCCGCGAGGCGCGGACGCTGCAGCAGGGGAGTCATGTCGTCGTCGGCACACCCGGCCGCCTGCGCGACCATCTCGAGCGCGGGACGCTGGCGACCGCCAGCCTGAAGGTCGTCGTCCTCGACGAGGCCGACGAGATGCTCGACCTCGGCTTCCGCGACGACCTCGAGGCGATCCTCGATTCGACCCCGGCCGAGCGGCGAACCCTGCTGTTCTCGGCGACACTGCCGAAGCCGATCCAGACGCTCGCCCGCCGCTACCAGCGCGACGCCTTCCGCATCGCGACCGCCGACGCGCGCGAAGCCCACGGCGACATCGATTATCAGGCGATGCGCCTCGCGCCGAACGACATCGAAGCCGCGGTGGTCAACAGCCTGCGCTTCTTCGAGGCCGGAGCGGCGCTGGTCTTCGCCGCCACTCGCGACGGCGTCCGCCGCCTCCACGCCAGCCTCGTCGAGCGCGGCTTTGCCGCCGTGGCGCTGTCGGGCGAGCTGAGCCAAGCCGAGCGTACCCATGCCCTCCAGGCGCTCCGCGACCGCCGAGCGCGGGTCTGCGTCGCGACCGACGTCGCCGCGCGCGGGATCGACCTGCCCGATCTCGGCCTCGTCATCCACGCCGAGCTGCCACACGACGCCGAGATCCTCCAGCACCGCTCGGGCCGGACCGGGCGCGCGGGGAAAAAAGGCGTTTGCGTCGTCCTTGTCCCCTATCCCAAGGCGCGCCGGGCTGAAACCCTGTTCCGCGCCGCGAATGTCCGGCCGCAGTGGATCGACCCGCCGACGGCCGAGGCGATCGCCGCTCGCGACGAGGTGCGACTGCTCGACGCGATCGGCGACGCCGGCGAGAACGGGTCGCCCGAACGCACCGCCGCCGAAGCCCTTCTCGCGGCGAAGCCTGCGATCGACATCGCCGCTGCGCTCCTTCGTCTCCAACGCGACCGCCTGCCCGCGCCCGAGGACCTCGCCGACGCCGGTCCGGCAACCCGGCCGGCCGACGGCGTGGCGCCTGGCGACGCGCCGCGGCCCGGCTTCGAGGACGTGGTCTGGTTCCGGATCAACGCCGGGCGCAACGTCGACGCCGACCCGCGCTGGCTTCTGCCCTACCTCTGCCGCCGCGGCCATTTGACCAAGCGCGACATCGGCGCGATCCGCATCTTCGACCGCGAGACGCGTTTCGAAATCCCCCGCGCTGCAGCCGCCCGGTTCAGCGCGGCGCTCAAGCGGACCGACGACGGCGACCCCGACGTCGTCATCGTCCCCGCCGGCGACGCCCCCGAACCGGTGCGCGTCGCACGTCGCGGGCCG
>CAHJWT010000280.1 GCA_903643075.1 Sphingomonadaceae bacterium
CTGATCGCCGAGCCGACGCTGGCGGCGGCGTTCGTCGACCCGGCGCTGGCCTACCTCGCGGCGCGCGGCGGCGCGGTCCACACCCGCCGGCTGACCGCGCTCGAAGATGAACAACTAAGCGAAGTAAGCGCCCACGCACCCCCAAACTCATCCACCAAGTCCAATGAAATCAATGGCTTGGTCTTCGGCAGCGAGTCGCTCCGAATCCAACACGGCGACGCGGTCGTCCTCGCCGTGCCGGCCCCGGTCGCGGCGGCGCTGCTCCCCGGCCTGTCCGTCCCGACCGCGTTCAACCCGATCGTCAGCCTCCATTTCGCGCATCGGCCGCCGCCCGGCGCGCCGCCGATCCTCGGCGTCCTCGGCGGCACCGCGGAGTGGATCTTCGCCTTTCCCGACCGGGTCTCGGTGACGATCAGCGCGGCCGCCGCCGTCGTCGACCGCGACCGCGCCGACCTCGCCGCCGAGGTGTGGGCCGAGGTGTGCCGTGCCCTGCGCACGCCCATGACGATGCCGCGGTGGCAGGTAGTCAAGGAGCGCCGCGCGACCTTCGCCGCGACGGTCGATCAGGATGCGCTGCGGCCGCCGGCGGCGACGCGCTTCGCCAACCTGTTCCTCGCCGGCGACTGGACCCAAACCGGCCTGCCGGCGACGATCGAGGGCGCAGTGCGGTCGGGCGAGACGGCGGCGCGGCTGGTGCTGGCGCGGCTGCAGGGTTGGCGGGAACGTTAACGCCACTATAAGCGACCGATGGCCGTCGCCGAACTTGCCCTCGACACGCACGATACCGTCGTCGTCCGCGCCGCCGACGCGCTCGCGGCGCTCCAGCAGCCCGACGGTCACTGGGTGTTCGAGCTCGAGGCCGACGCGACGATCCCGGCTGAGTACGTCCTCCTCCGCCACTATCTCGGCGAGCCGGTCGACGCGGACCTCGAGGCGGGCATCGCGCGCTACCTCCGCCGCATCCAAAGCGCGGATCACGACGGCTGGGGCCTGTTCCACGACGGCGCGTTCGACATCTCGGCGAGCGTCAAGGCGTACTTCGCGCTCAAGATGATCGGCGACGACACGGACGCCGGCAACATGGCCCGCGCCCGTGCCGCGATTCTGCACGCCGGCGGCGCGGCGGCGGTCAACGTCTTCACCCGCATCCAGCTCGCGCTGTTCGCCGCCGGGCCGTGGTCGACCATCCCGACGATGCCGCCCGAGCTGATCCTGGCGCCGCGCTGGTTTCCCGTCCACCTCGGCAAGATGGCCTACTGGGCGCGGACGGTGATCGTGCCGCTGCTGGTCCTCGGCGCGATCAAGCCGGTGGCGCGGAACCCGCGCGGCATCACGGTCGACGAGCTCTACCTGCCCCGGGCGACGGTGCGGCCGAAGTCGAACGTCGCCGGGGCCAAGGCGTTCTGGCGGATCGCGTTCGGCGCGCTCGATGCCGCCCTCAAGGTCGGCGACGGCCTGTGGCCGCAGCGGCTGCGCGCGCGGGCGATCCGGGCTTGCGTCGATTTCGTCACAGCGCGGCTCAACGGCGACGACGGCCTTGGCGCGATCTACCCGGCGATGGCGAACAGCGTGATGATGTTCGATGCCCTCGGCGACACCGTTCACCGCGACATCGCCCGCGCCGCGGTCGAGAAGCTCGTCGTCCGCGCGCCCGAGGGCCGCGGCGCGGGGGAGGTCTACTGTCAGCCGTGCTTCTCGCCGGTGTGGGACACCGCGCTCGCCGCCCACGCGATGCTCGAGGTGCGCTCGCCCGCGTCCGAGGCGGCGGCCGACGCCGGGCTCGACTGGCTGATCCCGCGCCAGGTGCTCGATGTCCGCGGCGACTGGGCCGACAACGCCCCCGACCTGCGCCCCGGCGGCTGGGCGTTCCAGTACGCCAACGCCCACTATCCCGACCTCGACGACACCGCCGCCGTCGTCTGCGCGCTCGACCGCGCGCGCGGGCGGGTCGGGGCGCGGTACGACGAGGCGATCGCGCGCGGCACCGAATGGACCGTCGGGCTCCAGTCGAAGGACGGCGGCTGGGGCGCGTTCGACGCCGACAACAGCTACCACTACCTCAACAACATCCCCTTCGCCGACCACGGCGCGCTGCTCGACCCGCCGACCGCCGACGTCTCGGCGCGGTGCGTGTCGATGCTGGCGCAGCTCGGCGAGCCGGCGGGATCGGACCGGATGACGGCGGCGGTCGCCTACCTCGTCCGGAGCCAGGAGGCGGACGGGTCGTGGTTCGGCCGCTGGGGGGTCAACTACATCTACGGGACGTGGTCGGCGCTGTGCGCGCTCAACGCCGCCGGGCTGGCGCGCGGCGACGCGGCGCGGCGCGGTGCGGACTGGCTGCTCGCCGTTCAGAACCCCGACGGCGGCTGGGGCGAGGCGTGCGACAGCTATGCCCTCGACCGCACCGGACATGTCGCCGCCGCCAGCCGCGCGTCGCAGACGGCGTGGGCGCTCCTCGGCCTGATGGCGGTGGGGTGGGCCGGCGATCCCGCGGTGGCGCGCGGCGTCGCGTGGCTGACCGAGCGGCAGCGCGACGACGGGCTGTGGGACGAGGAGAGCTACACCGGCGGCGGCTTCCCGCGCGTGTTCTACCTCCGCTACCACGGCTATGCGAAGATCTTCCCGCTGTGGGCGCTGGCGCGGTATCGCAACTTGCGCGCGGCGAACACGACCGAGGTCGGCTGGGGATTGTGACGGGAGCCGCGGTGCGGTCGAGGTGCGGCGGTCGCCCCCACCGCAACGACGGCCAATGAACCTCCCCGCTCGCGGGGAGGATCGAGCGGCCGAGCTCGATCGCCGGCATCCCCCCGGCATGACCTCGGGCAGCGCATGATCCTCGTCGCGACTGGCCTCCGCCGCGAGGCCCGGCTGATCGCGCGGGCGGGCATCGTCGCGGTCGCCGGCGGCGGCGACGCGGCGCGGCTGGAGGCCGAACTAAATGCCCGCGCCGGCGACGCGACCGCGATCCTCAGCATCGGCCTCGATACCGACATCGGCGGCAGCGGCACGCATACCATCGGCGAATCGACCACCACCT
>CAHJWT010000281.1 GCA_903643075.1 Sphingomonadaceae bacterium
GACGCCGCCGGGCGGCCGCTCGCCGCGAGCCGCCACGCCGGGGCGCCGGTGACGCGGGGGGTGAAATATCTGGCTTCGCGCTGGATTAGAGCCGCCGACCATGACATCTGGGGCGCAACCAATATGAGGGAGAGCGCGCCATGATGTTCGATTACACCGACAAGACCAAGGGTCTCGTCGAGAAACTCCGCGGCTTCATGGACGAGCACGTCTACCCCAACGAGGCGCGCTACGTGCAGGAAGTCGGCGAGGGCGCGCGGTGGAAGGTCCTGCCCGTGATCGAGGAATTGAAGCCGCTCGCGCGCGAGGCGGGGCTGTGGAACCTGT
Organism: Sphingomonadaceae bacterium; assembly: GCA_903643075.1. Classification (GTDB taxonomy): domain Bacteria; phylum Pseudomonadota; class Alphaproteobacteria; order Sphingomonadales; family Sphingomonadaceae; genus Polymorphobacter_B. The sequence goes on from CAHJWT010000281.1 coordinate 328, forward strand.
TCCTCAACATCTCCGACCACGACACCGCCGAGTGGAAGGGCCCCGGACTGACCAACCTCGAATACGCCCCGCTCGCCGAGGAGATGGGCCGCGCCGGCTGGTCGAGCGAGGTGTTCAACTGCTCGGCCCCCGACACCGGCAACATGGAGGTGCTGCGCACCTACGGCACCGAGGCGCAGAAGGCCGAATGGCTGCGGCCGCTGATGGCGGGCGAGATCCGCAGCGCTTTCCTGATGACCGAGCCGGCGGTGGCGTCGTCGGACGCGACCAACATCGAGACGTCGATCAAGCGCGACGGCGACGACTATGTCATCAACGGTCGCAAGTGGTGGTCGAGCGGTGTCGGCGATCCGCGGTGCAAGCTCGCGATCGTCATGGGCAAGTCGGACACGTCGGCGGCGAAGCACCTCCAGCAGAGCCAGGTGCTGGTGCCGCTCGATGCGCCCGGCATCACCAAGCTCCGCCCCCTCCACGTTTTCGGCTACGACGACGCGCCGCACGGCCACTACGAGGTCATCCTCGACAACGTCCGCGTGCCGCAGGCCAACGTCGTCCTGCGCGAGGGCGCGGGGTTCGAGATCGCGCAGGGGCGCCTCGGGCCGGGGCGCATCCACCACTGCATGCGCAGCATCGGCGCGGCTGAACGCGCGCTCGAGAAGATGTGCAAGCGGCTGAAGTCGCGCACCGCCTTCGGCCGGCCGATCAGCGAGCAGGGGGTGTGGCACGAGCGCATCGCCGACGCGCGGATCGCGATCGAGCAGGCGCGGCTGCTGACGCTAAAGGCCGCGTACATGATGGACACCGTCGGCAACAAGGCGGCGAAGCGCGAGATCGCGATGATCAAGGTCGTCGCGCCGAACATGAGCTGCATGATCCACGACATGGCGATCCAGGCGCACGGCGGCGGCGGGGTGTGCCAGGATTTCGGGCTCGCGTCGGGCTATGCCGGCCAGCGCACGCTGCGGCTGGCCGACGGGCCCGACGAGGTTCACCGTGCGGCGATCGCGAAGGACGAGCTGCGACGGTATAACTAGCCGCCGCGCGGCCGGGTGCAGCGAGCACGCCGCGGGCGCGGAGCAGCATCGGGACTCGCCGCGAGACGGCCGGCGGGCGGGTGATCTTTTCCGCCCGCCTCGTCCGGCGGCGGGGCTTCGCCGCGATCGCCTCGCATTTCTCGTACCCGGCGATGCGTTAAGCTAGATGCGATATGCAGGTAAAGCTCATGTCGGGAATGCTCTACTCGTCCGCGAAAATCGAAGACGGCAGCGTCGTGATACCTGCCGAGCTTCGTCGTCAATGGGGCGTAGCGATGGCGAGCCGCTGCGAATGGAAGTCGTCGACGGCGAACTCCGGGTGCGGACGCTTCGCAGCATCTTCGAAGGCATCGCGCGCGAAATCCGCAAGGTCGTTCCCGACGGCGTGTCGCTGGCGGACGAACTGATCGCCGATCGCCGCGCCGAGGCCGCGCGTGAATGAGGTCAACTTCGTCCTCGATGCGTCCGCCCTACTGGCCGTACTGCTCGTCGAACCGGGGATCGAGCGCGTTCTCGAAGTCTTCGATCGCGCGCGACGATCTCGGCGGTGAACCTGTCCGAGGTTGTTGCCAAGCTAAACGACAAGGGCTTCTCGGCCGCAGACATCGATCGTTACCTAGCGAGCATCGATCTCGTCGTCATCCCATTCGACGAAGCCCTCGCGGTCGCCGCCGGCCGCCTGCGCGCCCGCACCCGGCACCGCGGCCTGTCGTTCGGCGACCGCGCGTGCCTCGCGCTCGGCCGGTCGCTCGGGGTGCCGGTGTTGACCGCCGACCGGGCGTGGGCCGACCTCAACCTCGGGATCGAGGTCGAGGTCATCCGCTGACGTCACGCGGCGACTACCGTCGCGCTCCGCCGCCGAGTCGCCGCGCCGACGAGGCCGAGGCCGCCGACCATCATCGCCCACGTCGCCGGTTCGGGCACCGCGCCGGCGGGCGATCCGCTGGCAACAATGTCGCCGCCGCCCTGGACGACCGAATGGGCGAGGAAATAGCCACCGTCGGCGGTCGACTGCTGGAAGAAGAACAGGTTCGGCGCGGTCGAGAAGTTGCTGATGAACCCACAGTACGAGTTGCCGGGGTTCGAGCACGAGTTGATGCCGGCATAGGTCGCCAGCGTCAGCAGGTCGGCCGCGGCGTTGTAGGCGTAGGACGACGCATACGGCAGCGTGAAATTGTGGATCGTCAGCCCTGCCGTCGTCGCCTCGACGTCACCCGACGCGTCGAACTCGAAGGTGGCGTCGAGGTGGACCGGCTCGATCGGGGCGTCGCTCGAAGCCCCGAAGAGCAGTTGATAGTCCGACGCGGTAACGTTGATCGTCTGCGTCAGCGCGTGGGCGGCGGAAGCGCCGAGGGCGGCGACAGCGAGAATGGCGGCGGTTGCGAGCGTCGTCATGGAAGGTATCCTTGTTAACGTTTTCGTAATACCTCTCTAACGACCTCACTTGGCAGTAATGTATTGTTAAATAGATTAACGAGTAAATTAACTCATACTTGGCGATGGAATCGGTTTGGCGGAGGACGGTGAGTGCGGTCAGATCCACTCGTCGAGCAAAGGACCGATCGCGGCAAGCTGCTCGGCGTAACGCCGCCACTGGCCGCTGCCGTCGAACAGCGGCGTGCGAACCTGCGCCGCGCTCGCGGTCCTGACCCGCCGACGCC
>CAHJWT010000282.1 GCA_903643075.1 Sphingomonadaceae bacterium
CCGCGTCGCCGGCAGGTAGACGGCGAAGCATGTGCCGCCGCCGTCGGCGGGTCCGGCGAAGACAAAGCCGTCGGTCTGCTTGACGATGCCGTAGACGGTCGACAGGCCGAGCCCGGTCCCCTGCCCCATCGGCTTGGTCGTGAAGAACGGCTCGAAGATCTTGCCGGCGATCTCGGGGGCGATGCCGGTGCCGGTGTCGACGACGGTCAGCGCGACGAAGTCGATCGCAGGCATCACCTTGTGGCCGAGCGCGGCGACGTCCCGCGCCGCGACGGTACGCGCGGCGATCGTCAGCTGGCCGCGTCCGCTCATCGCATCGCGCGCGTTGACCGCGAGGTTGGTCAGGACCTGCTCGAGCTGGCCGGGATCGGCGAGGACGATGCCGTGGCTGGCCCCGATGACCAACTCGACGTCGGGGCCGACGAGACGGCGCAGCAGCGGCGCGACGCCGGCGACGACATCGGCGACGTCGAGCACCTCCGGCCGCAGCGTCTGCTGCCGCGAGAAGGCGAGGAGCTGGCCGACGAGTTTGGCCGCGCGATTGGCGTTGACGCGGATCTGGTCGAGGTCGTCGTAATCGTCGTCGCCGGGGCCGCGGCGCGCGAGGAGCTGGTCGCACAGGCCGAGAACGGCGGTCAGGATATTGTTGAAGTCGTGGGCGATACCGCCGGCGAGCTGGCCGACCGCCTGCATCTTGGTCGCCTGCGCGACCTGTGCCTCGAGCCGCATCTGCTCGCGGATATCGCGCACCGCGAGCAGCGCGCCGAAGCCCCAGCCGGCCGGCGCGCGGATGATCGTGACCACGCCCGGCTCGTCGGGGCGGACCGCAAAGCGCAGCCGGCATTCGGTGTGGTCGTGCTGCCAGTCCAGCGTCTGGGCGATCGCCAACGCCAACCCCGGGCGGTCGGCAGGAACGGCGAGGGAGAGGACGTCGCCGCCACCGGCACATTCGCAGCCGACCGTCTCGGTGAACGCCGGGTTGGTCCGGTAGCAGCGACCGTGATGGTCGAGTACCGCAACGCCGAGCGGCAGGGCGTCGATGACATCGACCACCGCTGCCGCGGAGCCGGTGGCGAAGGGTGCGGGCCAGCTAATGATAGCGACGACCCGCCCGGGTCGGGCTGCCGCGGGTCGGGCCGATCGGCACCGATCTCATCCGCGGTCGCGCATGATGCGCGCGGCGTCGCGCTTCCAGTCGCGCGCCTTCTCGGTGTCGCGCTTGTCGTGGAGCTTCTTGCCCTTGGCCAGCGCCAGCTCGACCTTGGCCCGGCCGCGGTCGTTGAAATAGATCATCAGCGGGATCAGCGTCATCCCCTGCCGCGTCACCGCGCCGTTCATCTTGCTGATCTGGCGGGCGTGGAGGAGGAGCTTGCGCGGCCGCTTGGGCTCGTGGTTGAAGCGGTTGCCGTGGCTGAACTCGGGGATGTTCGCGTTGATCAGCCACATCTGCCCGTCCTTCAGCTCGGCATAGGCCTCGGCGATCGAGCCTTCGCCGGTGCGCAGCGCCTTGACCTCGGTTCCGGCCAGCGCGATGCCGGCTTCTACGACGTCGTCGATGAAATATTCGTAACGCGCGCGGCGATTCTCGGCGACGATCTTCGCCTTGACCCCCGTCGTGACCATCGGGCGGGACATCAGCTCACGCCCGCATGCGCGAGGGCGGCGTCGACGCGGGCCCGCGCGGCGTCGCCGGGCGGAGTGATCGGCAGGCGCGTCAACGGCTTCATCCGGCCGATCCGGCCGAGCGCGTACTTGGTCGGGCCCGGGCTCGCGTCGGTGAACAGCGCGTCATGGAGCGGCCACAGCCGGTCGTGGAGCACCAGCGCCGCAGCATAGTCGCCCGCCGCGGTCGCGGCCTGGAACTCGGCGCACAGCGCGGGGGCGACGTTGGCGGTGACGGAAATGCAGCCGACGCCGCCCATCGCGTTGAAGCCGAGCGCCATGTCGTCGTTGCCGCTGAGCTGCGCGAATGCCGTGCCGCACGCCGCGCGCTGCGCCGACACCCGGCCGAGGTTGCCGGTCGCGTCCTTGACGCCGACGACCGTCGGCAATTCGGCGAGGCGCGCCATCGTCTCGACGCTCATGTCGACGACCGAGCGGCCGGGGATGTTGTAGATCACGATCGGCAGGTCGCAGTGCGTCGCGAGGTGGTGGAAGTGGGCATAGAGTCCCGCTTGGCTGGGCTTGTTGTAGTAGGGGCAGACGACCAGCGCTGCGCTCGCCCCCGCCGCCTGCGCGTGGCGCATGTGGGCGAGCGCGACGGCGGTGTCGTTCGACCCGCACCCGGCGATCACCGGTACGGATTGCCGGTTCGCCGCCTTCGCGGCGGCAGCGGCGGCGTCGACGCACGCCGAGACGACGGCATTGTGCTCGGCGATGGTCAGCGTCGCCGACTCGCCGGTCGTGCCGCACGGCGCGAGCGCCGCCGATCCGCTCGTCACCTGCCAGCCGACGAACGCCGCGAACGCCGCGAAGTCGACGTCGCCGCTCTCGGTGAAGGGCGTGACCAGCGCCGGGATCGAGCCGTGGAACATTGCTGCCTTCCGCCTGCGCGCGCGAGCCGGTAGGCAGCCGCGATGCGTATGCGTGATATGGAGCCGAAACGCGGCTTGTCCAGCAAAGTCGGTTGGGCGCTGGCCGGGCTCCTCCTCGCCGGGTCGGCGGCGGCGCTTACGCCGGGGATGCGCGGCCTCTACGCGGCGCGGCTGGCCGAGACGGCGGCGGGGCGCTTCCTGACGCTGCCGCTGTCGCCCGAGGTCAACCCGGCGACCGACCCGCTGATGGACACCGTCGTCGAGTGGGACCGGCTGCGCCGCGACAACGGCCCGGCGAGCTTCGCCGAGATCGCGGCGTTCCTGCGGAGCCATCGCGGCTGGCCGGCGGAGACGACCCTCCGCCGCCGCGCCGAGCGGTTGATCGACGCGACCGCCGGCCTGGCGGCGCGCCTCGACTATTTCCGCGACTATCCACCGCTGTCGAGCGTCGCCCGCCTGCGCCTCGCCGAGGCGCG
>CAHJWT010000283.1 GCA_903643075.1 Sphingomonadaceae bacterium
AGGAAGTGCGGAATCAGTTTGTCGCCGCCCTTGCCGATCTGGCCCCGCGCCTGCTCGCCTTCACCGACGCCGACTGCGTTCCCGACCCCGGCTGGCTGGCGGCGGGCGTCGCGGCGATCGGGCCGGGGGTCTTCGCCGGCGGGCGGATGGCGGTGCTGACCGGCCGGCCGCGGTCGGGGGCGGAGGCGTTCGAGACGGTGTTCGCCTTCGACAACGCCGCCTATGTCGCCGACAAGGGCTTCACCGTCACCGCCAACCTGTTCGTCACGGCCGACGACTTCGCCCGCGTCGGGCCGTTCCGGACGGGGGTGTCGGAGGACGTCGACTGGTGCTGGCGCGCGCGCGCGGCGGGGTTGCGGCTGGTCTATGCGGCAGGGGCGGTCGTCGGCCACCCGGCGCGGCGCGACTGGCGCGAGCTGCGGCGCAAGTGGGAGCGGCTGGCGGCGGAGACCTACCACCTCGACCGCGGCCGGGGGAAGTCGGCGGGCTGGTGGCTCGTGCGGACATGGGCGATGCTCGCCGAGACGCCGCGCGCGCTGATCCGGGTGGCGCGGTCGCCGCTGCTTGCCGGAGGTGGCGAGCGGGTCGCGGCGGCCGGCGTGCTCGTCCGGCTGCGGCTGTTGCGCTTCGCGCTCAATCACCGCCTGGTGCTAGGCGGCGGGAAGCCATGAAAACGGGGCCGGTGTGACCCGGCCCCGTTCACGGCTCGATACTGCGGCCGCGCCGCGATGGCGCTTACCTTAGGCGGCGAGTGCCTGCGGCGCGACATCGACGGTCGGCGCCTCCATCGTCGCGGTGTTGCCGCCGATCTCGACCTTGCGCGGCTTCTTGTGCTCGGGCACCTCGCGGACGAGATCGATGTTCAGGAGGCCGTCGGCATAGCTCGCGCCGGTCACTTTGATCGTGTCGGCGAGCTGGAAGCGGCGCTCGAAGGCGCGCTTGGCGATGCCGCGGTGGAGGAACGTCCGCTCGCTCTTGTCCTCGGCGGCGGTGCCGGTGACGATCAGGCTGTTCTCCTGAACGGTCAGGTCGAGCTCGCTCTGCGCGAACCCGGCGACCGCCATCGCGACGCGGTAGCTGCCCTCGCCGGTCTTCTCGATGTTGTACGGGGGATAGCCGTTGTCCTGGCCGTCGCCGCGCGTCGCGAGGTCGACGAGGCGGTTGAGGTTCTCGAACCCGACCGAGGCGCGGAGCAGCGGCGAAATATCGAAGGTACGCATGGATCATCCTTTCAAAGCAATGATTTCGTCGCACCCCTATGGCAGCGCGACAGAGCTGATTTGGGAAGGATGCGGCGGGCTTCAAGTCCCTCTCGATGTTCCCCGCTCCGCGGGGAGGTGGCACCGCGCAGCGGTGACGGAGGGGCAGTCGGGCGAAGCCGACGCCCCTCCCCCGACCGCCCCTCCGGCGCTTCGCACCACCTCCCCGCGAGCGGAGGAGGATCGCTTTGGCCACCCGCGCGTGCCATATTCTATCCATGACCCCGCGCTTTCACCTCGCCTTTCCGGTCGACGACCTCGCCGCCGCCCGGGCCTTCTACGGCAGCGTCCTCGGCTGCGGCGAGGGACGGTCGGCGGCGACGTGGGTCGACTTCGACCTCTACGGCCACCAGCTCGTCGCCCATCTCGCCCCGGGCGCGGCGCTCCATCGCAACCCGGTCGACGGTGACGCCGTGCCGGTGCCGCACTTCGGGCTGGTCCTCGGCTGGGACGACTGGGAGAGCCTGCGCGACCGTCTGGCGGCGGCAGGGCAGCGCTTCGAGATCGAGCCGCACGTCCGCTTCGCCGGGCAGACGGGCGAGCAGGCGACGATGTTCCTGTTCGACCCCGCCGGCAACGCGCTCGAGTTCAAGGCGTTCAGGGACATCGGGCAGCTGTTCGCCCGCTGAGGGGGGGATCATGTTCGACGGTTACCGCGCGGGCCGCTTCGACTCCGCCGGCGTCGACATCGCCTGGTGGACGAAGGGCGACGGGCCGCCGCTGCTGCTGATCCACGGCTATCCGCAGACTCATGTCATGTGGCACCGGCAGGCGGCGGCGCTGGCCGAGCGCTTCACCGTCGTCGCCCCCGACCTGCGCGGCTACGGCGCGAGCGGAAAGCCGCCCGGCGACGCCGACCACGCGACCTATTCGAAGCGGACGATGGCGGCCGATCTCGTCGCGCTGATGGCAAGTCTGGGGCATGCGCGCTTCGGGGTGGCGGGCCACGACCGCGGCGCCCGCGTCGCCTACCGCATGGCGCTCGACCATCCGGGCGCGGTCGACCGCATCGCCGTCCTCGACATCGTCCCGACCAAGGCGGTCTACGACGCGACCGACCGCGCGCTGGCGACCGGCTATTTCCACTGGTTCTTCCTCATCCAGCGCGCGCCGATCCCCGAGGACCTGATCGGCGCCGCCCCCGACACGTGGCTCGACATGGCCTTCGGCAACTGGACGGCGACGCCGGCGGCGATCACCGCTGAGGCACGCTCCGAATACCGGCGCGGCTTTGCCACGCCCGAGGGTATCCACGCGACGTGCGAATGCTACCGCGCCGGCGCGACGGTCGACTATGCCGCCGACGCGGCGACAGTCGCGGCAGGCGAGAAGATCGCGGCCCCGCTCCTCGTCCTGTGGGGTGACCGGGGGCGCGTCGCCGGGCTCGCACCGCTAGCGACGTGGCGCGACTATGCGACCGACGTCCGCGGCCACGGCATCGACTGCGGTCACTTCATCCCTGAGGAGCGGCCTGAAGAGACGCTGGCGGCGCTCCTCGACTTCTTCCAATAGAAGCCGGGGCTTCGACTTAAATCGGCTATTACAGCGCCGCCGCGAGCGTCGCATCGACCAGCGCGTCCGTCGCGCTGACCACCGGTACGGTCGCGCCACCAGGCCCGAATACCAGCGGCACCTCGGTGCACGCGGCGAGCAGGACCTCGGCCCCGGCGGCGACCAGCGCGGCGGCGTGCGCGGCCATCGCCGCCCGGA
>CAHJWT010000284.1 GCA_903643075.1 Sphingomonadaceae bacterium
GCCGGATTCGGCATCGCCTTCCTGCTGCCGGTACTGCTGATGCTGCTCGAGCGCGCCGGCATCGTTACGCGGACGCAGCTCAAGGCCGGGCGGCGCTACGCCATCGTCGGCGCGTTCGTCGTCGCGGCAATCCTTGCTCCGCCCGATGTCGTGTCGCAGGCGCTTCTCGCCCTGCCGCTCATCGCGCTGTACGAAGGATCGATCGTCGGCATCTGGTTCAGCGAGCGGCGGCGCGGCCGCGACGCGTCCAATCTGCCAGTCACAACGGGCTGAGGTACGCACCCGCACGATGCCGTCGTCCCACGGTTGTGTTGGTTGACTGCGTAGTGTTTGGCACGACCGTGATGCTGGCGAACGCCGGCATGACGATACGTGGTCCCGGTTGACTTGAACGAGCCATCACCGCGTCCGATTCCAGACAGCAAAAGGCCCGCGACCGGGGGGGACGGTCGCGGGCCAAAATGTTGGGTCCGATCACACTCGGGGGGGGGAATGGTGTGACCGAACCCTGTCGAGGACCGCGGGAGCGGGGGGGCGTATACCGGGGTCCTGGCTCCTCAACGGGTCGCCGCAAATGAGGTTCCGACTGCGGCTGAAATTTTTTGCGGCTGAATTTTCGCGATTGTCGCCGCTACCTTCCGCAGGCTTCAAGTCGCGGAACCGCACGCCGCGACCATGCGTCTGTCGCGCACCTAACGCCGTAACGAAGGGCACCCGACCATGGCTGACGACATCACCCGCTTCTGGGACATGATCGACGACATCCGTGTCGCGATGATGACGACCGAGACGCCGAACGGCCTCGAGAGCCGGCCGATGAGCGCGTACGTCGACAAGGATGCACATACGATCACCTTCATCACCCGCCTCGACAGCGGCAAGACCGACGACCTCGCCGACGACAGCAAGGTTAACCTGGCCTTCGCCAATGCCAGCACGAACAAGTATGTCTCGGTTACCGGTACCGCCCGCGTCGCCCGCGACCCGGCGAAGCAGAAGGAGTTGTGGAACGCTTTTGCCGAGGCGTGGCTGCCGGAAGGCCCCGAGGCCCCGACGACGGCACTGATCCACGTCACGCCCGAGACGGCGTCGATGTGGGATTCGCCCGGCAAGCTGGCGATGCTGGTCAAGGTCGCCAGGGCGAACATCACCCAGACGCCACCTAAGGACGACAAGGTTACGCACGTGACGTTGTGACGATGACCCTCCCCGCGTTGGGGGGAGGCGGCACGGCGCAGCGGTGAGGAAGGGGCGGCCGCCGAGGGGGCATAGGTTATCCCTCGCCCGCCCCTCCGGCGCCTTGCGCCACCTCCCCCAAGGCGAGTGACTTCCCGCGACCCACCGCTTAAACCGCCGGGCATGGCGCGCATCCTCCTTATCGTCGGCGGCGGCATCGCGGCGTTCAAGGCGCTCGAACTGACCCGCACCTTGCGCCGCGCCGGCCACCAAGTGTCGCCGGTGCTGACGGCGGCGGGTGCGCGCTTCGTCACCCGGCTCAGCCTCGAAGCGCTTGCCGCGGCCCCGGTCCACGACGACCTGTGGGCGCTCGACGAGGCCGGCGGCATGGGTCATATCGAGCTCAGCCGGGCCGCCGACCTGATCGTCGTCTGTCCGGCGACCGCCGACCTGCTCGCCAAATTGGCCGCCGGCCTTGCCGACGACCTTGCGACCACCCTGCTCCTCGCGACCGACACGCCGGTGCTGGCGGTGCCGGCGATGAACGTCCGCATGTGGCTCCATCCCGCGACGGTCGCCAACGTCGCGACCCTGCGTGCCCGCGCGGTGACAGTCATTGATCCCGACGACGGCGAGATGGCGTGCGGCGAGTTCGGCCCGGGGCGCCTGCCCGAGGTTGAGCGGATCATGGGGGAGGTCGCGACCGCGCTTTTAGTCCGTCATCCCCGCGAAAGTGGGGGCGACAAGGTATTGAATGGCAAGCACGTCGTCGTCACCGCCGGACCGACGCACGAACCGATCGATCCTGTCCGCTTCCTCGGCAACCGCTCTTCGGGCAAGCAGGGGTTCGCCGTCGCCGCCGCGCTCGCCGCGCTCGGCGCGCGGGTGACGCTCGTCGCCGGTCCCGTCGCACTGCCGACGCCGCCGAGATGCGACCGGATCGACGTCGAGACAGCGCGGCAGATGGCCGCCGCGGTCGCCGCCGCGCTTCCCGCCGACGCGGCGGTGCTCGTTGCCGCTGTCGCCGACTGGGCGGTCGAGTCCGTCGCGACCAAGCTCAAGAAGGCCGACGGCCCCCCGGTCCTGACGCTGACCGCGAACCCCGACATCCTCGCGACGCTGGGCCACGCCGCCGACCGGCCGCGCCTCGTCATCGGCTTCGCCGCCGAAACCGGCGACACGGTGGCGAGCGCGGTCGCCAAGCGCACCGCCAAGGGGGCCGACTGGATCGTAGCCAATGACGTCTCGGGCGACGTCATGGGCGGCAATGCCAACACCGTTCACCTCATCACGGCCGGCGGGGTCGACGACTGGCCACCGCTGGCCAAGGCCGAAGTCGCGCGGCGGCTCGCGACGCGGATCGCCGAAGCGCTGGCCGGGGGAACACCGTGACCGCCGAAGTGGCGATCGCCGTCGAGATCATGCGCCACGCCACCGGCCTCGCCCTGCCCGCCTATGCGACGGCCGGGGCGGCCGGAATGGACGTGGTTGCCGCCGTCGACCGCGACCTGACGCTGGCCCCCGGCGAGCGCGCGGCGGTGCCGACGGGGCTCCGGCTCGCCATCCCCGACGGCTACGAGGTCCAGGTCCGGCCGCGTTCCGGACTGGCGCTCAAGCACGGGCTGACGGTGGCCAACGCGCCCGGTACGATCGACAGCGACTATCGCGGCGAGCTGCAGGTCCTCCTCGCCAATCTCGGGCTGGCGGCGGTGACGATCACGCGCGGGATGCGGATCGCCCAGCTCGTCGTCGCGCCGGTGGTGCGCGGCCGGTGGGCGG
>CAHJWT010000285.1 GCA_903643075.1 Sphingomonadaceae bacterium
CCGCGTCGCCGGCCAGTCCGGCGAGGAGCAGCCCGACGAGCACCATGACGACGCCCGCGCCGAGGAGCAGCGCCGGGCTGATCGCGCGCGGCGACGCCGCCAGGCCGGCGCGGGCGAAGGCCTCGGGCGGCAGCGGCCGTCCGGCGAGCCGGGCGAGCGCACCGTGGCTGACGATGACGACGAACAGCACGCGGAGCAGCCCGGCGACGGTCGCGATTACCGTCGATCCGGCGTTCGTCCCCGCCAGCGCCAGCGCAACCTGCGGCAGCGTCACCAGCCCGAAGCCGAGGACGACGATCGGCGCGAAGTCGCCGGAAAAGCCGGTCGCGATCCGCCGCAGCGCGAGCGCGACGTCGAAGCCGCCCCTCATCCGGCCGCCCCGGCCGGGGACGCGCCGCCGCTCATCCGACCGGCGTCGACCGATGCCGTGCCGCCGCGACCGCCGCGACGAGCTTGTCATAGCCGACCGCGCCCGACAGGATGCGATCGCCGACGACGAAGCTCGGCGTTCCGGTCAGGCCGAGGGCGCGGCCGAGATCGAGGTTGCGCTTGAGCTCGGCCTTGAGCGCGGGACTGCCGAGGTCGGCGGCGGCGCGCCGTTCGTCGAGTCCGGCGGCGCGGACGAGGGCGATCACGCGCTCGTGGTCGAGCCGCCCCGCGGACTCGAACACGCGGTCGTGGAACGCGGCGTAGTGTCCCTGCCGTGCCGCCGCCAACGCCGCCAGCGCCGCCTCGCCCGACTCGGGCGTCAGCACGGGAAAGTCGCGGTAGACGACGCGCAGACCGGGATCGGTGGCGATCAGCCGCTTGATGTCGCCGTGCGCGGCGCGGCAGTAGGGGCAGGCGTAATCGAAAAACTCGACCAGCGTGACGTCGCCCCTGGGATTGCCGGCGACCGCACCGGAAAACGGCGTCTCGACCTCGGCGCGGTTGTGCGCGAGCAGCCGGGCGACGTCACGCGTCTGCATCGCCGTCATCGCCTCGGGGATGATCTCGGGATGGGCGAGGATGTAGTCGTGGACGATGCGCTCGATCGCCGCCTTGTCCGTCGGCGCGATCCTGTCGCCGCCGCAGCCGGCGAGGAGGAGCAGTGCGGCGACCGCCGACGCACGCGCGCTCACTTGCGCTTCTTCTTGGCCAGCGCGTTCTGCTCGACCTGCGCGATATCGTCGGCGCGAAGCCAGTCGCGGCTCCCCGTCGGCAGCCCGCCGAGCGCGATCTTGGCATTCATCGCCGCGCGCTTGGGATCGCCTTCGAGGTCGTAGCGCTCGGCGGTCGCCAGCGCGGCGCGCGCCTCGTCGCCCTCGTGCTCGTAGACGACGCCGAGTTCGTACCACGCGAACGGGTTCTCGCGGTCGCGGATCACCGCCTGGCGGAGCAGCGGCTTGGCCTCGGCGAGGTCGGCGGCGTCGTCGGTCGAGATCAGCGCGTGGCCGAGGAGCGTCGCGATCAGCGGGGCCTTCGGCGCGGCGGCGACGGCGGCGCGGAGAACCGGGATCGCCGTCTTGGGTTGCCCGCTTTCGAGCAAAATCTGCCCCTTCAGTTCGAGATAATAGGGATCGGCCGGGTGGAGTGCGAGGAGCGCGTCGGCTTCGGCGACGGCGGCGTCGGGGTACGCCCCCTTGTGCCAGGCATAGGCGTGGGCGTAGCGCGCCGGCTCGGTCTTTAGCGTCTCGGGATAGACCTGGAAGGCGCGCGCCGGGCTCTCGACGAAGCCGACGAGCTTCGCCTTGACCCGCTGGAAGCGCGCATCGAGGACCGGGTCGGGCGGCGTGTTCCACGCCGGCGACGTCTCGTAGACGTGCTGGAGGACGGCGATTCGCTCGCCGTCGAGCGGATGGGTGCGGCCGTAGCTGTTCGCCTGGGGGATGCCGGCGCGGTATTCGAGGCCGAGGAGCTTGTTGAAGAAGCCGATGCTGCCGCGGCCCGACAGCCCGGCCTTGGCGAGGAAGCCCGCCCCGGCCTCGTCGGCGCGGCTTTCCTGTTCGCGGCTGTAGGCGAGGACGTCGGCCTCGGCCGTCGCGGTGCCGAGCCCGAGCGCGGCGAGCCCCGCCTCGGGCGCGCCGGCGACGGCAAGGCCGACCGCAGCGATCAGCGACAGGATCGAGATATGGTTCGCCCGGCTCGTCGCCTCGCCGCTGCGGACGTTGTGCCCGCCGGCGATGTGGCCGAGCTCGTGGGCGAGCACCCCCTGCAGCCAGTTGACGTTGTCGGCGTTCTCGATCAGCCCCGAGAAGACGAAGACGTTCTGCCCGCCGCCGGCGAACGCGTTGATCTCGGGATCGCCGACGAGGATGATCTGGACCGACGCCGGGTTGAGCCCGGCGGCGATGATCAGCGGCCGCGCGACATCCCTGAACAGCGCCTCGGTCTCGGTGTCGCGCAGCACCTCCTCGGCCCGTCCCGGGGCCGCCAGCACCAGCGCCGCGGCGAATGCGGCACGGACGGCGGAGCGGCGAAGCAGCATCGGCGGCATGTCGCGGCGATAGGCTGAATGCCGGCTGAAGGCGAGGGGCCGGGATGCGGCTGCGGCTTCAGGCACGGCGTCGATCCTCCCGCCTGCGGGAAGGCGGCACGGTGCCGCCGTGAGGGAGGGGGCGTGATCGGGGAGCCGAGGCCGCTCGATCGCCGCCCCCTTCGACGCGTCGCGCTCCTCCCCACGACGGAGAGGAGCGCGTGGTTCAGCCGCCGAACGTCCGCTGCCACCAGCCGCCCTTGCGGGGGGCGGCGGGGGTTTCGGTCGCCGGCGCGGCGTCGTTCGCCGGCGTCGCCGGGGCTGCGGCCGGTGCGACCGTGGCGGTGTCGACGAAGGCGTCGGGCTCGGCGATGATCGCCGGCGCAGCGTCGACGGCCGCCTCGTCCGGGGTCGCGGCCTTGTCGGCAGCGGCCTCGGCGGCAACGACCTCCGCGGCGACCTCGGCGGCTTTGCGGCGCGGCCGGCGTGGCTTCG
>CAHJWT010000286.1 GCA_903643075.1 Sphingomonadaceae bacterium
AGCGACCCGCCGCTCTTTCTCATCGCTGCATGTTCAACCCGGCTCAACCGCCGCAATGGGCCAGGGATTTCCCCGCACACGTGTGAGGTTAGTGAGCTTTCGCGCACCGCCGCCGCGCTCCGACGGCCGGCCGTTCTCGTCGACCGTGTGAGCTTTCGCGCCGCGCCCAATCGCGTGCGACGACAATCATCGGCCGCCGACGGGTATGAGCTTCCGCCAGCCGTGCTTCACCCTGTCCCACCCGCATCCGGTGTCATGTAGGCTTTGGGCTCGCGGGTAACTTATTGACGTTGGACGATACTTTTCGCTCACACGTGTGAGGTTGCGTGAGCTTCCGCACCCCTACCCCAGCACCGCCCGCAGCCCAACCAGCGTCGCGTCGTGCGTCATGTCGAGGTGCAGCGGCGTCACCGCGATCGCCCCCGACCGCACCGCGTGGAGGTCGGTCTCGACGCGCGGATCGGTCATCTCGCGGCCGTAGCCGAACCAGTAGTAAGGGAACCCCCGCGGGTCGACCCGCGCATCGATACGGATGTTGCCGTAGTCGCGGAACCCCTGCCGCGCGACGACGACGGGCGGATCGGCGGTGACCGCCGCCGGGAAGTTGACGTTCATCAGGACGCCGGCCGGCCAGTCGGCGGCGGCGAGGCGGCCGACGAGGTCGGGGCCGTAGGCGCGCGCGGGGCCGAAGTCCTCGCGACCGACGGTATAGTCGGCCATCGCCTGGCTCAGCGCGACCGACCGCACCCCGGCGAGGCATCCTTCCATCGCCGCCGACACCGTCCCCGAATAGGTCACGTCCTCGGCCATGTTCGGGCCGCGGTTGACCCCCGACAGGATCAGGTCGGGCGGCGCGTCCTTCATCACGTGGCCGACCGCCATCATCACGCTGTCGGTCGGCGTCCCGCGGACCGCGAAGCGCTTGTCGCCGAGCCGCCGCAGCCGGATCGGCGCGGTCAGGGTTAGCGAATGGCCGGTGCCCGACTGCTCCTCGGCCGGCGCGACCACCCACACGTCGTCGCTCAGCACAGCGGCGATCGCCTCGAGCGCGGCGAGCCCAGGGGCCTCGATGCCGTCGTCGTTGGTCAGCAGGATGCGCATCAGGCGGGGGTCAGCTCGGTGATGCCGCCCATGTAGCCGATCAAGGCGTCGGGGATGCGAACGCTGCCGTCGGCGCGCTGGCAGTTTTCCAGCACCGCGACCAGCGTCCGCCCGACGGCCAGTGCCGAACCGTTCAACGTGTGGACGAAGCGCGTCCCCTTCTGCCCGCGGATCTTGTAGCGCCCGCCCTTCGGCTCGTGGAGGTCCATCCGCCGCGCCTGGAAGTCGCCGCAGTCGCTGACGCTGCTGATCTCGCGGTACTGCCCCTGCCCCGGCAGCCACACCTCGAGGTCGTAGGTCTTGCGCGCGGCGAAGCCCATGTCGCCGGCGCACAGCAGCATCCGCCGGTACGGCAGGCCGAGCGCGTCGAGCAGGCTCTCGGCCTGTGCGGTCATGCGTTCATGTTCATCCGCCGCGGCGTCGGCGTCGGCGACGATGCCGACGAGCTCGACCTTGTCGAACTGGTGCTGGCGGATCAGCCCACGCGTGTCGCGCCCCGCCGAGCCGGCCTCCTGCCGGAAGCACGGGGTGAGCGCGGTCAGCCTCAGGGGCAGCGCGTCGGCGTCAAGGACGCGGCCGCGGATGCTGTTGGTCAGTGAAACCTCCGACGTCGGGATGAGGAAGCGCCCGTCGGTTGTCCGGAACGCGTCGTCGGCGAACTTGGGCAGCTGCCCCGTACCGAACATCGCGCGTTCCTGCACGAGGTACGGCACCACCGCCTCGGTCCACCCGGCGGCGACGTTGGCATCGAGCATGAACTGCCCGAGCGCACGGTGGAGCCGCGCGAGCGGTCCGGTGAGGACGGCGAAGCGCGCCCCGGCGATGGCAGCGGCGGCGTCGGGGTCGTAGCCGAGGCGGAGGGCGAGGGCGTCGTGTTCCTTGGGGGCGAAGGCAAAGGCGGGAGGAGTGCCGCGGGCGTAGACAATGACATTGGCCGACTCGTCGAAACCGTCGGGGACGTCGGGGGCGGGAAGGTTCTCTAGGGCCGCTAGGAGCTGTTGCAAATAGGATGCGCCTGATCGAGCATCGTCCTCCATCTTGGGAAGCTCTGTCTTGCAGAAAGCTGCTTTGCGCTTTAGCTCGTCGAGCAAATTGAGGTCGCGCTTAGCGGCCGTCTTTGCAATCTCAACAGACAGATCATTCCGCTCGGATAGTGCGTAATCCACTTGAGCTTTGGCATTTCGCGCTGCCATCTCTGCTTCGATAAGTTGCCCAACGTCCGCGAACACGCCCCGCCGCGCGAGCCCCGCGTCGAATTCCGCCGGGTCGGCGCGGATAGCTTTGATGTCGTGCATGGCGGGCGCGGTATGGCGGGGGTCCGTGCGGGGGGCAAGGCCGATCCTCCCCGCTCGTAGGGAGGTTGCGCGAAGCGCCGGAGGGACGGTCGAGCCAAAGACGGAAGCCACTCCTTCGACCGCCCCTCCGTTATGGCTGCGCCGCGCCACCTCCCTACGAGCGAGGAGGATCGTCGAGCGTCGACCTTTGCCAGCAGACCTCCTACATGCCCCCCGTGACCGCCGTCCCCACCACCCTCCCCGCCCCGCCGCGCATCGGCATGGTTTCGCTCGGCTGCCCCAAGGCGCTGGTCGACTCCGAGCGCATCCTGTCGAAGCTCCGCGCCGACGGCTATCGGATGAGCCCCGACTATGCCGGGGCCGATGTCGTGCTGGTCAACACCTGCGGCTTCCTCGATTCGACGAAGGCGGAGAGCCTCGCCGCGATCGGCGAGGCGGTCGCGGCCAACGGCCGGGTCATCGTCACCGGCTGCCTCGGCCACGAAGCGGACATGATCCGCGCCGCCCACCCCAAGGTCCTCGCCGTCA
>CAHJWT010000287.1 GCA_903643075.1 Sphingomonadaceae bacterium
CGCCGCGCGCGCCGCGGCGGCGAGCGTCGCGCCCGACGAGCAGCCGCCTTCGGGCACCGGGGCGGCGGCGTCAGACCGCATCGTAGATCACCTCGAGGCTGGCCTTCGGCACGAAGTCGACGCCGCGCATCGCCGCCTGCGTCGCCGGCACGAGGGTGACGTTCGCGCCGGTGTCCTCGGGCTTGAACAGCCCGAGGAGGCCGTCGGCGGTGAGCGGCGTCGGCCGCACCGGCGGCGCGAGGGCGACGTTGACCGCCAGTTCCTCGAACAGCGGTCCCCACTGACCGTCGGGGGTGCCGATGATCTGGTAGTTGGCGCTCTTGCGGCGGATGTCCTCGTTGGCCGGGATCGCGATCAGCACAGGGATGCCGACCGCGTCGGCGAACGCCTGCGCCTCGCCGGTGCCGTCGTCCTTGTTGATGAGGATACCGGCGACGCCGACGTTGCCGCCCATCTTGCGGAAGTATTCGACCGCCTTGCAGACGTTATTGGCGACGTAGAGCGACTGCAGGTCGTTCGACCCGACGACGATGACCTTCTGGCACATGTCGCGCGCGATCGGCAGGCCGAAGCCGCCGCAGACGACGTCGCCGAGGAAGTCGAGGAGGACGTAGTCGAAGCCCCAGTCGTGGAAGCCGAGCTTCTCGAGCAGCTCGAAGCCGTGGATGATGCCGCGCCCGCCGCAGCCGCGGCCGACCTCGGGCCCGCCGAGCTCCATCGCGAAGACGCCGTCGCGCATGAAGCAGACGTCCTCGATCCCCACTTCCTCGCCGGCGAGCTTCTTCTTCGCGGATGTCTCGATGATCGTCGGGCAGCTCTTGCCGCCGAACAGCAAGCTGGTCGTGTCGCTCTTCGGGTCGCAGCCGATGAGGAGGACGCGCTTGCCCTGCTGCGCGAGCATGTAGCTGAGGTTCGACAGCGCGAACGATTTGCCCGAGCCACCCTTCCCGTAGATCGCGATGATCTGCGTTTCCTTCGTCACCGGGCCGGTGGCGACGGCGTCGGGCTCGTGGCTCGCCTCCTCGCGGAGGGTGTCGACCCGGTCGAGGACATCGAGGCTCATGCGACGTCGCTCCAGTCGAGAACCATCTTGAGACAGCCGCTGTCGCCGAACGCCGTCGCGTAGGCATCGTTGGCCGCGGCCGCCGGCAGATGGTGGGTGACGAGGCCGGCGAGCGACAGGCTGCCGGCGGCGATCAGGTCGGTCACCGCGACGAGGTCGGCGGGGCGGAACTCGGCGGCGATGCGGATTGTCGCCTCGCGCATGAACGCGGGTGGATAGGCGAAGGTCAGCCGGTCGTAGAAGCCGGCGAGGACGACCTCGCCGTTCGCGCCGAGGCGGCCGATCAGCGCGTCGAGCAGGTCGGGGGCGCCGCTGACGTCGTAGATCGCGGCATAGTCGCGGCGGTCGTCGCTGGCGGCGTCGGTCACGGCATAGCCGGTCGCGCCGGTGACGCGGCTCGCGTCGGACTCCCATACCGTCGGGGCGGTGTGGCCGAGGGCGAGGCTGACCCGCGCGAGCAGCCGGCCGAGGACACCGTGGCCGACGATCAGGTCGGGGGCGGCGTGGCCGGCGAGGGCGTGGTGCGCCGTCGCAGCGAGGGCGAGGAGCGCACCGTCGGCGCCGAGCGCGGGGTCGATCGCCAGCGCCTTTGCCGCCGGCAGGATCACCCGCCGCGCCGCGCCGCCGAACAGCCCGCGGGCGTCGATGTAGCAGTTCGCCCCGGGCACGAAGACGGTGTCGCCGATGCGGCCCTGCGCGTCGGCTCCTGCGGCGACGACGCGGCCGACCGATTCGTAGCCGGGGACGAGCGGATAGCCCATGCCGGGGAAGGCGGGCATCGTGCCGCGATAAAGGAGGCGCTCGGTTCCGGTCGAAATACCGCTGGTGTCGACCTCGACGACGACGTCGCTCGCGTCGACTGCGCGCAGGCCGAGGCGGCGGAGCGTCAACCGCTCGGGAGCCTCCAGAACCACTGCCGTCGTCTGCATCGACCGACCCCATTGCGACCGGGCCTTGTGCCCGTGCCGCCGTCAGGTGTCAGGCCAAGCTGACAGCTAACAGGTGTCAGTCTAGGTTGACGGTCGCGGCTGTCAACCGCCTTTTATCGCGCTCAACACGCGGACAAGTGCCGGAATTGCCGTGCGATGTCCGCGGACGCGGACGAACCCGGCAGCGGTCAACATCGTCGTCAACCGCGCCGCCGACCGTGGCCGGCCCGACCCCATTGCCCAAAGATAGAGGCCGAAATAGGCGTCGCCGATCGGTTCCGCCCCCGGCGTGTCGGCCATTGGCTCGGCGACGACGAGCGTTCCGCCCGGCGGCAGCGCCGCATACGCCTTCGCCAGCAGGGTCGAAGCGACGATGTCGTCGTGGTCGTGGACGACGCGGACGAGCGTCACCAGATCGGCCCCGGCCGGTAGCGGGTCGGCGACGAAGCTGCCGCCGACGCGGTCGACCCGCGGGTCGGCGATCCGCGCGACGACCGCCGGCAGGTCGAACACCGTCGCCGCGAGTCCGGGAGCACGGTCGAGCGCGGCGGCGGCGAACACCCCCTGCCCGCCGCCGACGTCGAGCAGGCGGCGGTGGCGGCCCACGTCGTAGGCGTCGAGGACGGCGGCGGCGATGCCCGGCTGCGACGCCGCCATCAGTGCCGAGTAGGCGGCGACGCGCTCGGGCTGGGCGTCGGCGTAGGCCCAGTAGCCGGCGAGACTGCCGCCGCGCCGCCGCAGCAGCGCGACCGGGTCGGCGAGGTCGGCGTAGAGAAAGCGGTGGTGGGCGATCATCTCGGCGACGCCGGGGTTGCCGAGGAGCGCGGCGCCATCGGCCCCGAGCGCGAAGCGCGCGTCGCCGGGGTCGTCGCCGGGAAGGGATCGGCGCGCGCCGTCGCCGGAATCGAGCCGCTC
>CAHJWT010000288.1 GCA_903643075.1 Sphingomonadaceae bacterium
CGGGACCCATCAATTCGAACGTCGGAGTTGATGGGTCCCGGCCTGCGCCGGGATGACAATGGGACTGATGACTGCGGCCCTTGTCTCGACCGCCCCTTCGGCGCTCCGCGCCATCTCCCCGTGAGCGGGGAGGATCGATGTGACCCTCACTCATCCCCGCTGCCCTTCTCCGCATCGGGTGTCAGCGTCGCGGCCACCGCCGCCGGGTCGACCGGACCCGCCGCCGCCGCGCGGGCGGCCGCCTCGGCAGCGGCGAGGGCAGCGGCTTTCTTCTTCGCATACGCCGCCTCGATGGGTCCAAGCGTCGCCAGTGCCCGTGCCGGCTCGAACAGGTACGTCAGCACGTCGCGCGCGATCGGCGCAGCGCTGGTGTTGCCGTGGTTGCCGTGCTCGACGACGACGCTGATCGCGTAGCGCGGCGCGTCGGCGGGGGCGAAGGCGACGAACAGCGCGTGGTCGCGGTACTTCCATGGCTGGAGCTCGCTCTTGGTCCGCCCGGCGCGGCGGTCGGCCTTGGTGATCCCGCGGACCTGCGCCGACCCGGTCTTGCCCGCCATCTGGACGCCGTCGATCGCCAGCCGTGCCGCGCGCGCGGTGCCGGCGGTGACGACGGCGGCCATCCCGTCGCGGACGACGGCGAGGTGCCCGGAATCGACGTCGAGCGGCGGCGCGGGAACTCGCGGTGCATCGGCGTAGAGCCGCGGCTCGACCGCCAGGCCCGACCCCAGCCGCGCGGCCATCACCGCGAGCTGGAGCGGGTTGGCGATCAGGTAGCCCTGACCGATCGCGGTGTTGAGCGTGTCGCCGACGCCCCACGCCTTCTTGTAGCGCGCCTCCTTCCACGTCGTGTCGGGGACGATGCCGACCGACTGGCCGGGCAGCGGCAGGTCGAACTTTTGCCCCAGCCCGAACTTCCGCGCGGTGGCGGCGATCGCGTCGACCCCGACGGCGCGGCCGAAGGTGTAGAAATAGACGTCGCAGCTCTGCGCGATCGCCTTGCGCATCTCGGTGTGGCCGTGACCGCGCCGCGAGTGGCAGTGCCACTGCGCGTTACCCAACCGGTAGGTGCCGGTGCAGACGGCGGCGTCGGTCGGGGCGATCCCCGCGCCGAGCACCGCCATCGCCGTCATCATCTTGAATGTCGATCCCGGCGGATAGAGGCCCTGCGCGCTCTTGTTGATCAGCGGGTGGTGGTCGTCGGCCTGGAGCTCGGCCCACAGCTTGGCGGTGACGCGGGTCGAGAAGGCGTTGGGGTCGTACGCCGGCATCGACACCATGCACAGGATGTCGCCAGTGTTGCAGTCCATGACGACGACGCTCGCCGAATTGTCGACGAGGCGGCGCGCGGCATAGCTCTGGAGGTCGCGGTCGACCGTCAGCCGCAGCGTCTTGCCCGGAACGTCGGCGCGGGTGTCGAGGTCCTTGACGACGCGGCCGCGCGCGGTGATCTCGACGCGGCGCGCCCCGGCAACCCCGCGCAGCGTCGCGTCGGCGCGGCGCTCGATGCCGTCCTTGCCGATCTTGAAGCCGGGAAAGATAAGGAGCGGGTCGCGCGTCGCGGCGAACTGGTCGGCGGTCGGCGTCCCGACGTAGCCGAGCAGGTGGGCGAAGGCGTCGCCGCCGGGGTAGACGCGGAGGAACCCCGGGAGCGGCTGGACCCCGGGCAGGTCGGGCAGGTTGACGTTGATCCGCGCGAAGGTCGGCCAGTCGAGGCCGTGGGCGAGCTCGACCGGCATGTACTTCGGCTGGCGGGCGAGGTCGGCGCGGATGCGGTCGAGGTCGTCGGCCGACAGCGGCAGCACCTTGGTCACCGCCGCCAGCGTCGCCTCGACGTCGCCGACCTGCTCGGGCAGCAGCTCGAGGCGGTAGTCGGGCTGGTTCAAGGCGAGCGGCTTGCCGTCGCGGTCGACGATCCAGCCGCGGCGCGGCGGCACGAGGCGGAGCGAGACGCGGTTGCCCTCGGCGAGCGACGCGTACTTCGCCCCCTGCCACACCGACAGGTACGCAATCCGGCCCGCGAGCGTCACCCCGACCGCACCCATGCCCGCGCCGACGAGGAGCGCGCGGCGAGTGAAGCGCGCGTCGGGCGGCGGCGTCATGGCACCGCCAGCCGCCGCTGGATCCGCGCGGCGAGCGCGACGACGGCGGGGTAGGCGAGGACCGTCGTCGCCGCCTGGATCAGCAGCGGCGCGAGCGGGCCGTAGACCCCGGCGAGCGCGAGCAGCCACCACTCGGCGACCGCGGCGAGGACGATGACCAGCGTCGCGAACAGCCAGTCGAAGGCGTAGCGATGCTCGCCGAGGCGCGCGTCGACGATGCGAACGACGACGACGACAGCCGGAAACAGCGTCGCCTCGACCCCGAGCGGCAAACCGAACAGGAGGTCGCTCGCCGCGCCGAGGCCGAAGGCGAGCCACGCCGGCATCAGCCCCGGCTGGAAGCTCGCCCAGACGAGGACGCCGAGCAGCGCGAGGTTCGGTACGACCGGAACGGCGACGAACACCGGCGCGGTCATCAGCACGATCAGCGCCAAGGTGACGACGGCGGGCAGCGCGCGCTCGGCCGCGCCGCGCCAGTACGACGCGCGCTCGGCCGGGGCGAGGAGGCGGTAGGGGGCCCTCACCGGCGGCGTGCCTCGCGCGGGACCGGGACGGCGTCGGCCGGGGCGGCGGCGGGGACGTCGGGAACCGGCAGGTAGGCGCGGTAGATCGCGACGAAGTCGAGCGCGGCGGGATCGGCGTATGGCTCGGCGCGCGGCGGCTCGCGGGCCGCGTCGACGATGACCGCGACGGGGATTTGCGGGGCAAACAGGCCGCCCGACCCCGAGGTGACGAGGCGGTCGCCGCGCCGGAGCGGGACCTCGACCCCGGCGCGGTCGCGCACCTCGAGCAGGCGCCCG
>CAHJWT010000289.1 GCA_903643075.1 Sphingomonadaceae bacterium
CGCGAGCCGGTGTTCCCCGCCCCGGCGCGGCCCGTGGCCCCGGTCGTGTCGCCGCGCTGGTCGACCGAGGACGCGCGCGACAACGCCGGCGAGGCGAAGACCGTTCTCGGCGTCGTCGGTCCGCTCGCCGGGCGCAGCGTCGCCGACATTGGCGCGGGCGAGGGCTATTACGAACGGCCGCTGTCGCGCGCCGTCGGCTCCCGCGGGCATGTTGTCGCCGAGGACATCGACGCCGCGACCGTCGCCAAGCTCGCGCGGCGCGTCCGGCCGCTCGGCAACGTGACGGCTTTGCTCGGCAAGCCCGACGACGTCGCGCTGCCGCCGGCGTCGATCGACCTCGTCCTGATGGTCCACATGTACCACGAGATCGATCAGCCCTACGCGCTGCTGTGGCGGCTGCGGCGGAGCCTGAAGGTCGGCGGGCGCGTCGCGATCGTCGACGCCGACCGGCCGACCGCCGAGCACGGGACGCCGCCGGCGCTTTTGGCGTGCGAATTGAACGCGATCGGCTATGCGCGGACGATGGCGCGGCCGATCGGCGACGGGGCGTACCTCGCGGTGTTCGAGCCGCGCGCGCTGCCCGACACGATCGCCCCGTGCCGCTGACGAAATGCCCTGCGACGGGCGATTGCACGGTGAAACAAAAGGACTAAGGTTCGGTGACGGAACAAGGTCAATCACGGCCGGTTGCATGAGCGCCCGACAGGGGCAGGGGAGAAGAGGCTGATGGCGACGACACCCAAGGCGGCGAAACCGGCCGCGGCAAAGGCTCCGGCCAAGGCGGCGGCGGCGAAGGCTCCGGCCAAGGCGGCTCCCGCCAAGGCGGCCGCGGCCAAGGCCGTGTCGAAGAAGGCGGCTGCGCCGAAGGCCGCCGCCGACCCCAACGCGCCGAAGAAGGTCGATGCGCTGCAGAAGCCGCTGACGCCGTCGCCCGAGCTCGCCGAGATCGTCGGCAAGGCGACCCTGCCGCGCGGCCAGGTGGTCAGCAAGGTGTGGGAGTATATCCGCGAGCACAAGCTGCAGGACCCGACCGACAAGCGCGTCATCGTCGCCGACGCCAAGCTGAAGAAGGTCTTCGGCCGCGACAAGTGCACGATGTTCGAGATGAACAAGTACCTGGCACAGCATCTGAGCTAGCGCGGCCTGAAAATAGCCGACGAACGCTCGTCGCGTTCGTCGGCTATTTTCGGACTCGCGCTGCGCGCCGGCCGGCGGGACGGGCGACCCTCCCGCCCTAACCTGCCCGACGGCGCGGCTTTGCCGCGACGCACTAATCCGCTACCCGCCGCCCGCCGGTCGGCCCTTCGCGAGTCCGCCGCAAACTAGCGAACGGAATGATGGTCGCTAGTTTGCGATCGGCTGTCTGCGGGCCTCGATCGCATCCCAGATTGCCGCGGCGGTGTCCGTGCCGTTGAATCGGTCGATCGCGACGATGCCCGTCGGTGACGTGACGTTGATCTCGGTCAGATACCCCGCGATGACGTCGATCCCGACGAAGACCAGCCCGCGGCGCTTCAGTTCCGGCCCGATCGCGGCGCAAATCGCCTCCTCGCGCGGCGTCAGCATCGCCGCCTCGGCCGCCCCACCGGCGGCGAGGTTCGACCGGATTTCGCCGGCCTTCGGGCGGCGGTTGATCGCCCCGGTCGGCATCCCGTCGACCAGCACGATGCGCTTGTCGCCGGCCGACACGTCCGGGAGAAACTTCTGCACCATGAACGGCTCGCGCCAGACGTCGGCGAACAGCTCGACCAGCGCCGGCAGGTTGGCGTCGGCCGCGCTGATGTGGAATACTGCCGAGCCGGCGTTGCCGTAGAGCGGCTTGACGACGATGTCGCCGTGCTCGGCGCGGAACGCCGCCGCCTGGTCGAGCGACCGCGTCACCATCGTCGGCGGCATCAGGTCGGGAAAGCCGAGGACGAACAGCTTCTCGGGCGCGTTCCTGACCTCGGCGGGGTCGTTGACCACCAGCGTCTCGCCCTGCACCCGCTCGAGCAGGTGGGTTGCGGTGATGTACGCCATGTCGAACGGCGGGTCCTGCCGCATCAGGACGACGTCGGTGTCGCGGCCGAGGTCGAGCGTCGTCGGCTCCCCGGTCCAGCGGAAGTGCGCGCCGCCGGCCACGGGCCGCTCGACCGCCAGCGGTCGGGCGCGGGCGAGGACGCGACCACCGACATAGGTCAGGTCGGTGCTCAGATGGTGCCACAGCGCATGGCCCCGCGCCTGCGCCGACAGCATCAGTGCGAAGGTCGAATCACCGGCCGGCTTGACGGCCTCGATCGGGTCCATCTGAACGGCGACGATGAGCATGGCGGACCCCGTGGTTTTCGCCGGGGTAGTCGGCGGCGCGGATCGGGGCAAGGCGCCCGCGCCGCGCCGCCTGCCGGATAGGCTTCGCCGCCCTATCGCCCTCGGCCGGTCGCCTTCTGCAGCTCGTCGATGCGGAGCGATGCATCAGCCTTGCTCAGCTCGGGGTCGAAGTCCTCGTGCGCTTCCTCGCTCAACGTCTTGAGGTACGACGCTTGTGCACCGGTCATCGGTTCGGCCCCGGTGGTCCAGTCGTGCGGATCCTTCTCGGCGTTCGACGTCGGGTGGGTCTTGGGATTGTCGGGGAGTTCGGTCTCGGCTGCCATGATAAATCTCCTTCGTGCCGACAACGACCGCGTTCCGCCTTCGTTCCCTCCTTGCCCCCGCGTGCCGGAGGATCGGGCTCGCAGTCGTCGCCGCGATCGACTAAGGCCGGGACAACGGGGAGAACGACATGGCCGGGCGACTGGCAGGCAAGATCGCGCTGGTCACCGGCGCGGCGCAGGGGCTCGGCGCGGCGATGGCGGCGAAGTTCGTCGCCGAGGGCGCGCGCGTCGTCGTCACCGACCTCGACGCGGCCGGCGCGGC
>CAHJWT010000290.1 GCA_903643075.1 Sphingomonadaceae bacterium
GCGTCGCGGCGACCGGCGACCTGGCCGCCGATCCCGGTCGCGCCAGCCCGTCACGGCCGTTCATCGCGCGGCCGGTGGCGACCGCGCTGCTGATGATCGCGATCGTGCTCGCCGGCGCGGTCGGGTTCAAGCTGCTGCCGCTGGCCGCGCTGCCGCAGGTCGACTTCCCGACGATCCAGGTGACGACCGGCTACCCCGGCGCGTCGCCCGACGTGATGGCGGCGACGGTGACTGCGCCGCTCGAACGCCAGTTCGGCCAGATGGAGGGCCTCAAGCGGCTGTCGTCGGTCAGCTCGGGCGGGACGTCGGTCGAGACGCTCCAGTTCGACCTCGGCCTGCCGCTCGACGTCGCCGAGCAGGAGGTCCAGGCGGCGATCAACGCGGCGACCTCGCTGCTGCCCGCCGACCTCCCCGCGCCGCCGGTCTATGCCAAGGTCAACCCCGCCGACGCGCCGGTGCTGACGCTGGCGGTGACCAGCGCGACGCGGCCGCTGACGCAGGTCCAGAACATCGTCGACCAGCAACTCGCCGCCAAAATCGCGCAGGTCGGCGGCGTCGGCCAGGTGACGCTGTCGGGCGGGGCGCGGCCCGCGGTTCGCATCCAGGCGAACACCCAGCTCCTCGCGAGCTACGGCATCGCCTTCGACACGCTCCGCACCGCGATCGCCGCGGCCAACGCCAACGGCGCGAAGGGCAGCTTCGACGGCACCGCCGAGGCGTTCACCATCGACGCCAACGACCAGCTCGCGACCGCCGACGAATACCGCGACCTGATCGTCGCCTATCGCAACGGTGCCCCGATCCACCTGCGCGACGTCGCCACCGTGATCGACGGCGCGGAGAACACGCGATTGGGTGCGTTCGTCGGCACCCAGCCGGCGATCGTCGTCGACGTCCGCCGCCAGCCGGGCGCGAACGTCATCGCCACCGTCGACGCGGTCAACGCGCTCCTCCCCGACCTCCGCGCCGGCATCCCCGCCGACGTGAGCGTGCGGACGCTCGCCGACCGGACGACCGGCATCCGCGCGTCGGTCGGCGACGTCGAGTTCGAGCTGGTCTTCGCCGTCGCCCTCGTCGTCCTCGTCATCTTCGCCTTCTTGGGCAGCTTCCCGGCGACGATCATCGCGTCGATCGCGATGCCGATCTCGCTGATCGGGACGTGCGGGGTCATGTACCTGCTCGGCTACAGCCTGAACAACCTGACCCTGATGAGCCTGACGATCGCGACCGGCTTCGTCGTCGACGACGCGATCGTCGTCATCGAGAACATCAGCCGCCACATCGAGGAGGGAATGAAGCCGTACGCCGCCGCGGTCCAGGGCGCGGCCGAGATCGGTTTCACCATCATCAGCCTGACGGTATCGCTGATCGCCGTCCTCATCCCGCTCCTCTTCATGGGCGATGTCGTCGGCCGGCTGTTCCGCGAGTTCGCCGTCGCGCTCGCGGTGACGATCGTCATCTCGGCGATCGTCGCCCTGACGCTGGTGCCGATGATGTCGGCGCGGCTCCTGAGGTCACACGGCAGCGAGAGCGGGCTGGCGCGGCGGACGCAGGCGGTGTTCGACCGCGTCGTCGGCCGCTACGACCGGGCGCTGACGTGGGTGCTCGACCATGGCGCGATCACGCTGCTGGTCTTCGCCGTGACGCTGGTCGTCACCGTCGTGCTCTACGTCGTCATCCCCAAGGGGCTGTTTCCGGTCCAGGACACAGGGCAGGTCGAGGCGACGGTGCGGACGGCGCAGGCGGTCGCCTACGACCGCGCCGGGACGCTGCAGAACGAGGTGGCGCAGGCGCTGGCGCGCGATCCGGCGGTCGCGAGCCTGTCGTCGTACCTCGGCGTCGACGGCGTCAACGCGACGCAGAACGAGGGCCGCCTGCTGATTAACCTCAAGGCGAAGGGCGATCGCGGCGGCAGCCTGAGCGAGGTTCTCGACCGGCTCGGCCGGCGCGCCCAGCGCGTCGCCGGGACGACGGTGTGGTTCCAGCCGGTCCAGGATCTGTCGATCGACGCCGAGACCGGCCCGACGACGTACCGCGCCAGCCTGACCGGCGCGACCACCGCCGACGTGACCGCGTGGTCGGACAAGCTGACGGCGGCGATGCGGGGATCGGCCAAGCTCGGCGCGGTGGTCAACGACGTCCAGCCCGACGGGCTGTCGGCGTTCGTCGACATCGACCGCGATACCGCGTCGCGGCTCGGCATCACCGCCGACGCGGTCGACAACGCGCTCTACAACGCCTTCGGCCAGCGGATCATTTCGACGATCTTCACTCAGTCGAACCAGTACCGCGTCATCCTCGAGGCGCTGCCGGGGCAGATGGCCGGGCTGCAAGGCCTCGGCGACCTTCAGCTCCAGTCGGCGACGGGCAAGGCGGTGCCGCTCGGCGCGATCGCCAGGATCGTGCCGCGGCGCGTCCCGCTCGCGATCACCCACGTCGCACAGTACCCGGCGTCGACGATCGGCTTCGACCCGGCGCCGGGCGTCAGCCTCGGCGGCGCGGTCAAGGCGGTCAAGGACGCGGCGGCGGCGGTCGGCTTGCCGGCGACAGTCGGGCTGACTTTCCTCGGCGCGTCCGACGCCTATACCCGCAGCCTGTCGAACCAGCTGTGGCTGATCCTCGCCGCGGTCGTCACCGTCTACATCGTGCTCGGCGTCCTCTACGAGAGCTTCATCCACCCGCTGACGATCCTGTCGACGCTGCCGTCGGCGGGGATCGGCGCGCTGCTGATGCTGATTGTCACAGGAAACGACTTGGGGGTCATCGGCATCATCGGCATCGTGCTGCTGATCGGCATCGTCAAGAAGAACGCGATCATGATGATCGACTTCGCGCTCGCCGCCGAGCGCGAGGAGGGCAAGCCGCCGCGCGAGGCGATCCACCAGGCCGC
>CAHJWT010000291.1 GCA_903643075.1 Sphingomonadaceae bacterium
AGGCTGGCAGGCGTACGCGCCGAAGGTCGCGGCCGAGGTCGCGACGCCGTGCGAGGTGGCGACCGCCGGCTTCGCCGCCGCGCTCGCCGCGTGGCAGGGCAGGCACAAGCTGGCCCCGACCGGGGTCTTCGACCCGCTGACCTTCGCCGCGATGAAGGCGAAGTGGCAGGGCGCGCGTCCGTTCGTCCATATCGACGGCAAGGCCGCCTGCCCGCCGCCGCCCGCCACCGACCGCCTCGCTACCGCCCGCCCAGCCGAAAGCTTCGTCGGCAAGACGATCCGCCTGCGCGCCGGCGCTCTCGCCGCCTACCGGACGATGCTCGCGGCGGCGCGGCACGACGCGGCGATCGCCGCCGAGCCGCGGTCGCTGACCATCTTCTCCGGTTTCCGCGATCCCGCCGCCGACGCCGCGCGATGTACGTTGGAGGCCAACTGCAACGGCATCGTCCGCGCGACCTGCTCGGCGCACCGCACCGGCCTCGCGGTCGACCTGTGGGTCGGCGCCGCCCCCGGCTACGGTCCCGACTCGACGGCCGACGCCAACCGCGCGGCGATGGCCGCCGGCCCGCAGTACCGGTGGCTGCTCGCCAATGCGGCAAAGTACGGCTTCGTCAACTACGTCTTCGAGCCGTGGCACTGGGAGTGGACGGGCGAGCCGATCTGACCGCGCCGCTAGCGCGGTGTCGCCGCCGACAGGCGGACGTTCGCCGGCGACATCAGCGCGACGACCTCGGTCATCGCGATGCTGAGGAGCAGGAAGGCCGTCACCCGCGCCACGACCGCCACCCAGAACGACGACGGGTTCTGCGCCCGGCTTGCCGCGCGGAGGAGCGAGAAGCGGCCCGCCTTTTCGAACCGCCAGAAGTCGCCGGCCTGGACGGCGTGGATCGTCGACATCGGCAGATAGACGAGGAAGGCCGCCAAGACGCTGGCGAGGAGGACGCGCGCCGGCTGGCCGCGCCGCTCCTCCTCGGGATCGCTCTTCAGCTGCCAGCGGACCGACTGGAAATGGACCGAGCGCTGCGGTGCGCCGGCCGCGTCGAAGCCCGGCGTATAGTGCATCTGCGCATGGATCAGCTCGCACGCGGACGCATCGAGCTCGCCCGAGCCGCTCGACCGGACGACGCGGCACATCGTCGGACGGCCGGACGCGTCGACGTCGAGGCGGACCTTGGTCACCCCCTGCTCGCCGCGCCGACGCGCACCCTCGGGATAGTAAGCCGGGCTCGCGAAGATCGAAGCCGCCACCAGCAACGTCAGCATCCCGCGCCTCCCATCCCGGTGTCAGCCTAGCCGGTCGCGCGGCACGGCGCGAGGGGCATCGTCGCGATCAGCGCGTACGACTGGAGCTGCCGAAGGTCAGGACGCCGGGCACCACGTCGCAGACCGGGACCACGACCGACGGCGGACGATGCCAGGGGCGTCGATGCCGTAGTCGGGTGCCGCCAGCCCGCCCTCCCGCGCCACCGCCGCGCGACTGGACCCGGCCTCGCTTCTCGGGCACGATCGGGCTATGGCTGGATGGTCGCAGCGTCTGATGCTCGCGGCGCGCTCGGCCCTCGCGCGTCTCGGCGACCGCGAGATCGTCGTCGTCGGCCGTACCGCCGCCGCCGCCCGTCGCACGCGACTCGAGCGCGCGGCGATCGTCGTGTCGTGGCTCGGCAACGGGACGATCTACCTGATCCTCGCCGGCCTGCTCGTCATCTTCGCCGGGCGGGCGTCGATGCGGACGCTCGCGCTCGCCGCGCTGTGCGGCGCGGTCAGCCACCTCGTCTATCCGGCGATTAAGCGCGTCGCCGCCCGCCCCCGCCCGTTCGAGCACCGCGCCGGTCCGCGCGCGAGCGCCGTGCCGCTCGACGCATTCAGCTTCCCGAGCGGCCACCTGATGACGCTCGCCGCGACCGTCACCCCGGTACTGCTCCGCTGGCCGCGGCTGTGGCTTGTCGCCGCCGGGCTGTGGCTGGTGCTGGCTTGGTCGCGGCTGGCGACGGCGCACCACTATCCAAGCGATCTCCTCGGCGGGACGCTGCTCGGCGTCGCGGTCGCGCTCGCGGTGGTCGGCCTCGCCGGTTGAAAAAGGCTGTCCTACACGCGCCGTCGCCGCCAGACTCGACCGGCCATGACCAGCATCGGCCCTATCATCACTTTATTGGCCCGCCCGGCGGGCGGAACGAACCGCACGGGTGGCGAGGCGGGGATGACATGGCGTCACCTTCGTCAACTTCGTCAAGCGCGCCTGACACATCCTACAGGCGCGGGATCACAGCGCCGAATCGACCTCGATCTCGATCAGCCGCGGGCCCGGCCCGGCCAGCGCGCGGGCGAAGGCGGCGCGCAGGTCGGGCAGCGTCGCCACCCGCTCCGCCGCGACCCCCTGCGCCGCCGCGAGCGCGACGAAGTCGATCGCCGGATCGGTCAGGTCCATCCCGACGTAGCTCCCGCTCGTCGCCGACGGGCCGCCGAGGGTGCGGGTGCGCTGCTTGAGGATGCGGTACGAGCGGTTGTTGACGATGACCGCAACGATGCCGAGCCCATAGTGCGCTGCGGTCCACAGCGCCTGGATCGCATACATCGCGCTGCCGTCGCCGCTCAGCGCGACCACCGGCCGGTCGGGGTGGGCGAGCTTGATCCCGATCGCCTGCGGCAGGGCGACGCCGATGCCGCCGCCGCGCATCCCGAACCAGCTGTCGGGCCGTACCGCGGGCAGCAGGTGGCGGACGGTGTTCATCCCCGTCGACAACAGCTCCTCGACGATGATCGCGTCGGCCGGCAGGCACTCGGCGATTGCGGCAAGCACTGCGAGCGGGCGGAGCGGCAGCACATCGGCCTCGGCCCCGGCGCGGGCGGCGAGCGCGCCGCGCCGCGCCGCG
>CAHJWT010000292.1 GCA_903643075.1 Sphingomonadaceae bacterium
GCGGCGGCGGCGCTGCGCCTCGCCGAGGATCCGGCGCGCTTCCTGTCGTCGGCGCAGATCGGCATCACCCTCGTCGCGATCCTCAACGGCGCCTTTTCCGGCGCGAGCCTCGCCGGGCCGGTCGCCGAACGCGTCGCCGCGATCGTCCCGCTGAGCCCGCGCACCGCCGCCGACCTCGGCTTCGGCGTCGTCATCGCGGTGACGACCTACGTCTCGCTGATCGTCGGCGAACTCGTCCCCAAGCAGTTCGCGCTGCGCACGCCCGAGGCGATCGCCTGCGCCGTCGCGCCGGCGATGGTCGTGTTGATCCGCCTCGCCGCCCCCTTCGCATGGGTGCTCGACCGGACCAGCGCGCTGATTTTCCGCCTCCTCGGCCAACGCCGCGACGCCGACCACGTGGTGACCGAGGAGGAGCTGCGTTCGGTCGTCGCCGAGGCCGAGACCGCCGGCGTCATCGAGGAGAGCGAGCGGCAGATGATCAGCGGCATCATGCGCCTCGCCGATCGCCCGGTGCGCGGGGTGATGACGCCGCGTAACCGGATCGACTGGCTCGACGCCGACGCGAGCGACGCCGAGACGCGCGCCGCGCTGGCCACGACGCCGCACACCCGCCTGCCGGTGGCAAGCGGGTCGATCGACGCGATCGTCGGCGTCCTTCAGGCGCGCGACGTCGTTGCCGCGCTGATCGACGGACGCCCGCTCGACCTGCGCGCGCTGGCCCGGCCGGCCCCGGTGCTGCCCGACCTGCTCGACGCGGTCGACGCGCTCGGCGTCCTGCGCGACGCCGACGTGCCCGTCGCGCTGGTCCACGACGAGTACGGCCACTTCGAGGGCATCGTGACGCCCGCCGATCTCCTCGCCGCAATCGCCGGCGAGTTCCGGTCCGACGTCGACGCCGGCAGCGATCCGCCGGCGATCGAGCGCGCCGACGGATCGTGGCTGCTGTCGGGGTCGCTTCCGGCCGACGAGATGGCCGAACGGCTGGGCTTGGACCTGCCGGCGGCGCGCGACTACCAGACCGTCGCCGGTTACGTCCTCGCGGTCCTCCGCCACCTGCCCGAGACCGGCGAGGTGTTCGACGCCGACGGCTGGCGCTTCGAGGTGGTCGACATGGACGGGCGCAAGATCGACAAGGTCATCGCGACGTCGATGGCCGAGGAGGCGGAGTGATCAGGCGGCGATCCGGCGCTGCTCGCGGTCGATCTGCCGAAGCAGCTTGAGCGCGACTTCGATGTGCTCGGGATGCTGCGATGCGCTCTCGATCTCGTAAGCGAGCGGCACGTCATCCTCCGAATAGAAGATGACGAGGTCTTTGCCCGCCGTTTCGCCGCCGTCGATCAGGCCTTCGCGCAATTCGACGTACATCGTGTCGGTGTCAGGATAATAGCGGACCCGTTCCCTCATGGCCTAAAACTCCGGTCGAGATAGGCATTATGCACGGTTTGACGGTCGCTGTTAACAACCACCCGCAACCAGTGACGATGATGACCAAAGAACCGGAGCAGCGAAGTTCGACCATTCTCCTGTAGAACGCTGTGCTGCGGCTCGAGGATGGTCGCCGTAATCTCGTCGACGGCGATCATCTGCCGATCCGGACGTTTCGACGCGTCCTGATCATAATACATCGTCCGCCAGAACGGCGGCGGGGGCAGCGGTGGCGGCTCGCTCACGCTCCCGCCTTGACCGCCTGCTCCCATGCGAGGTCGGCCAATGGCGCGACGCCGGCCCCGCTCGCCTTGGCATGAGCACTCGCCGCGGTGCCGCGGACGACGCGGCCCTGGATGCCGTGGAGGATCGCGGCCAGCCGGAACATGTTGTACGCGACGTAGAAGTCCATGTGCGCGATGCCGTCGCGGCCCGTCCGGCGGCAATAAGCGGCGGTGTACGCCGCCTCGTCGGGGATGTTGAGCGCAGCGAGGTCGACTCCGGTCAGTCCGGCGGTCATCGACGGCGGCATCCGGTACATCATCAGGTGGTAGCTGAAGTCGGCGAGCGGATGACCGAGCGTCGACAGCTCCCAGTCGAGCACCGCCAGCACCCGCGGCTCGGTCGGATGGAAGATCATGTTGTCGCAACGATAATCGCCATGGACGACGGCGACCTCGTCCCCCGGCGGGATGTGCTGCGGCAGCCATTCGACGAGCCGGTCCATCGCGGCGAACCGTCCCGCATCGGTGTCGTCAAGGTACTGCTGCGACCAGCGTGCGATCTGGCGCGCGAAGTAATTGCCCGGCTTGCCGAAGTCGCCGAGCCCGATCGCGGCGGGATCGAACGAGTGGAGCTGCGCGATCGTCGCGTTCATCGCGTCGAAGTAAGCCGGGCGCTCCTCGCGCGGCACGTCGGGAAAGGTCGTGTCCCAGATGATCCGCCCGTCGACCATGTCCATCACGTAGAACCACGTGCCGATGACACTGTCGTCGGTGCACAGGCCGAAGGTCCGCGGCGCGGGGAAGCCGGCGGCGTGGAGCGCGGTCATCACCCTGTATTCGCGGTCGACCGCGTGGGCGCTCTTGAGCAACTGCCCCGGCGGCTTGCGGCGGAGAACGTAATTCTGGCCCGGCGTCGCGAGCTTGTACGTCGGGTTCGACTGGCCGCCGTTGAACTGGCGGACGGTAAGTGGCCCGGCGAAGCCGGCGACATTGTCGCGCATCCACTCGCCCAGCCGGCCCTCGTCGAAGCCGAGCCCGGCGCGGACCTCGCCGACGCCCGAGTTGAGTTCCTGTCTGCTCGCCATGTCTACTCCCCGATGTCGGTGCGACAGAAGCCGCCCGGCCACTCGATCTTGTCGACGCCAGCATAGGCGGCGGCCCGCGCCGCGCCAACCGTCGCGCCGGTCGCGGTGACGGCGAGGACGCGGCCGCCGGC
>CAHJWT010000293.1 GCA_903643075.1 Sphingomonadaceae bacterium
CGAGCGTCAGCGTCACCGTCACCGCCACCGGCCGGCGCGCCGCCGCGCCGGGGACGATCTGCACGCCCGCCGGCTTGACCTGGCGGATGCGCTCGGCGACGGCGGCGTGCGCCTCGGGCGTGTCGACGGCGTAGGCGATGTCGGCGCGGACCCGGCCCCACTGGCCGTCGGCCGGTTCGGTCAGGGTGACGTCCTTGACCTCGGCCATCGACAGCAGGTGGAAGCGCACCGCGTCGAGAGTGCCGCGGTTGCTGCCGGCGAGCGCGCCCTGTGCCCGGCGGCGCAGCTGCTCGTCGGTCTCGGCGGCGGCAAGGCGGACGGCCGCCTGCGGGTTCGTCACCGTCTCGATACCGGCGATGCTGATCTCGGGCCGGTCGAGCCCGCCGGCCTCGACCTCGCGGGTGGCGGTCGTCTCGGCGACGGCGACGACGTCGCGGCTGGCCTCGCCGGGTTCGAGGACGAGTTCCTCCTGCGTCAGGTAGCGCGCGCCGGCGGCGTTGGTCACCGCCGTGCCGACCGGCACCGTCACCCGCCCCGGCGTGCCGGCGCGGCGCGCGAAGCGCAGCTTGGCGACGGGGTAGCCCGCCGGCAGCCGCCGCACCCCGACCAGCGCCACGACCTTCTCCAACGAACGGTCGCCGGCGGTATCGATGAAGGCCGAATCGTAGACGTTGGCCAGCTGCTGATAGAGCAGTGCCAGCTCGAAGGCGACGGTCTCGATCAGCGTTCGCACGACGCTGCCCGTCGCCAGGTCGTCGACCGGCGGCGTCGCGGGACGCGTCTCGACCGGGTAGTAGTTGACCGTCAGCCGCGATCCCGGCGTCGGCCGGCGGCCGGTCGGGCGGAAGCGGATGGTGTCGAGCGTGCCGTCGTCGCCCGAGGCGACGAGCTCGAAATCGGTCGCGCCGAAGCGGAACGGCATCTGCTTGTCGGCCGGGCCGACGAAGCCTTCGAGGTTGGAGACGCGTCGCACCGGTCGGTCGCGCAGCTTGGCCGGGGTCAGCAGCACCCCGTCGGGCGGCGCGACCAGCGATTCCGCCACCGTGCCGCCGGTCAGCGTCGTCAGTAGGTCGCGGACGATCGCGTCGTAGAGCCGCGGAGTGTAGCTCACAGCGCCACCTCGAGCCCCAGCGTCACCGGCTCGCCGCCGGCCACCGGCTGCACCGACAGCGTGAAGGCGAAGCTGTCGACCTGCTCCTCGTCGGGCTCGAAGCGGAAGGCGACGAGCTTGGGCTCGACCCGGCGCTCCTGCGCCACCGCCTCAAGGACAAAGGCCTTGGCGAGGCTGCGCAGCTCGCTCGTCTTGCGGCGGCCGATCAGCTCGCCCAGCCGCGAGCCGTAGTCGGCATGGCCGAGCGCCGCTAGCGACCCCCGCGCCGTCAGCAGGCGCAGCAGCAGCGCCTGGGCGAGGTTCTCGCGGCCGCCGACGGTCGTCAGGTCGCTGACCTCCGCCAGCGGGCCGCGCGGCGGGCGGGCGCGGAGGTTGAGGTCGAGCCCCGCCGCGTCGTGGCTGGCGAAACCCGGCGCGACCAGCAGGTCGGTGGCGAGCGGCCCCGGCATCAGCCGACCAGAACCGTGCCGGCGGCGATCACCAGGCCCTTTGCGGCCCCCGGCGAAAGGTCGTCGCAGGTTGTCACCGGGTCGAGGTTGCGCGCGGCGAACCGGCCGCCGAACTTCACGCAGGTGCTGCCTTGGGCGATGCTCGCCTTGTTCGTCGGCGGCGTCTGGAACGGCCCGCCCGCCGGGACGTGCGGCGGCGCGTTGTCGGCCCCCGATCCGACCACCGCCGCCGGCTGGCCGTCGATCTTGACGCTGGCGACGAGGCCGCTGGTGAGCGGTCCCTGGAACGGCGACGGCAGTGGCGTCGGGATCGGCCCGCCCGGCGACGGGATCAAAACCACGTGGACGTCGACGGCGACGACCTGGCTGGCGGCGGTGGCGGCGGGCTGGGCCATCAGTTGAGCTCGATCATCGCTGCCGTCACCTTGACCGTCGCCTGGCCCTTGATCTCGACCTCGGACCCTTCGAGCGACAGCTTGCCGCTGGTCTTGAGGCTGATATCGCCGTCCTGCTTAATCGTCAGCGCGGCCCCGCCCGCCTTCGCCTCGAGCCGGCCGCCGCCGCCAGCCGACAGCGTCACCTCGATGCCGCCGACCGCGATCCGCACGTTTTCCTCGGTCAGCTCGACGGCGAC
The DNA here is from genome assembly GCA_903643075.1 of Sphingomonadaceae bacterium. Classification (GTDB taxonomy): domain Bacteria; phylum Pseudomonadota; class Alphaproteobacteria; order Sphingomonadales; family Sphingomonadaceae; genus Polymorphobacter_B. Next base: position 2,195 of record CAHJWT010000293.1, read on the forward strand.
ATCGCCGGGCAGCTTGAGCAGCAGCCGGGCGGGCGCGCCTTCGACCTCGAGCTCGAGCGCCGGCTCGGCGGCGCCAGCCGGCAGGCGCAGCGCGAGCTGGCCGGGTTTGTGCTTCGGCGGATCGAGGTCGGGGTGGTAGAAGCGCCCGGCGACGACCGGCGCGTCGAAGTCGCCTTCGAGGAACAGGACCAGCACGAGGTCGCCCACCGCGGGGATCGCGGCGAAGCCGAGCGCGCCGACCGCCACCGGCACCCGCGGCAAGACGAGCCCGGTGTCGCGCAGCCGAACGCCGACGGCGTGGTCGGCGACGCCCTCGTGCGCGAACACCGCCGTCACCACCCCCGCCGCCGCCAGAGCGCGCGCGCCGGCCTCGTGGCGGGCGATCCGCGTGATGTTGTCGAACAGCAGCGCCGCGCTCACAGCAGGCTTCCGATCGACCCGAGGAGCGCGCCGAGCAGGTCGGGCGGCGTCAGCTGCTCCGCCGTCAGCCACGTCTCGCCGCCGCCGTCGCGCAGCCGGTGCTCGACCCGCGTCAGCAGGAACGGCCCGCCGGGCAGGTCGCCGGGCAGCCGCTGCAGCTCGATCGCCTGGCCGGGGCGCAGCGCCGGCAGGAGGAAACAGCGCAGCTCGATAGTCAGCGCCGCGCGCGCCGCCGCGCCGCT
>CAHJWT010000294.1 GCA_903643075.1 Sphingomonadaceae bacterium
CGGCGGCGGCGGCACTCCACGCGACCGCCGCCGATTGGCAGCGCCTCGGCGACCTCGAGCGCAAGCTCGGCCGCCACCCGGCGGCAGCGGCCGACTATACCCGCGCGATCGACCTCGCCGGGGCCGGGGCGACGTGGTCGCTCTACTTCATCCGCGGCGCGTCGTTCGAGCAGGCCGGCGACTGGGTCCGCGGCGAGACCGACCTGCGGACCGCGCTCAAGCTCGCGCCCGACGAGCCGACCGTGCTCAACTACCTCGGCTACGCCCTCCTCGACCGCGGGCAGAAACTCGCCGAGGCGCAGGCGCTGATCGCGACGGCGGCGAAGCTCCGCCCCGACGACGGCTTCATTGCCGATTCGCTCGGCTGGGCCTATTACCGCACCGGCGATCTGGCGAAGGCGGTGCCGGCGCTCGAGGGCGCGGCGCGGCAGGAGCCCGGCGACGCGACGATCAATGATCACCTCGGCGACGCTTACTGGCGCGTCGGGCGGCATATCGAGGCGCGCTTCCAGTGGCGGACGGCGGCGGCGCTCGACCCCGACGCGGCCGAGGCGGCGCTCCTCGCGAAGAAGCTAGACTTCGGCCTCGACGTCGCGACGGCGGGCACGGGCGACGTGCCGACGCCGCGGTGATCGAGGCCGCGCCGGCGAAGGTCAACCTCGCTCTCCACCTCCGCCGGCGCCGCACCGACGGCTATCACGACCTCGAAACCGTGTTCGCCTTCACTGAATTCGGCGATACGCTTCGGGTCGCGTCGCAGGCCGGACTGACGCTGACCGTCGCCGGACCGTTCGCGGCGGCGGTTGGGGAGGGCGACAACCTCGTCCTTCGCGCGGCGCGCGCACTCGCGGCCGCCGCCGGCGTAGCGGGCGACGCGGCGCTGACCCTCGACAAGCGGATTCCGGTTGCGGCGGGGCTCGGCGGCGGTTCGGCCGACGCGGCGGCGGCGCTGCGCCTGCTCAGTCGCTGGTGGCGACTCGACTGGCCGGTCGACCGGCTGGCGGCGGTCGCCGCGCCGTTCGGGGCCGACGTCCCGGCGTGCGTGTTCGGCCGGGCGATGGTCGGGGCGGGGAAGGGGGACGACCTCGCCGCGGTCGACCTCGACCTCGCGGGGATGCCGATCTTGCTGGTCAACCCGCGGGTCGCGGTGCCGACGGGACCGGTGTTCGCGGCATGGGACCGGATCGACCGCGGGCCACTTGATCCGCAGGAGTGGCGTAATGCCCGCAACGACTTGGCCGCCCCGGCGATCGGCCTCGCGCCGGTGATCGGCGAGGTCGTCGCCGCGCTGGCGGAGACAGGCGCGACCCTCGTCCGGATGTCGGGGTCTGGGGCGACGTGCTTCGCGCTCTACTGCGACCAGTTGGCGCGCGACCGGGCCCGTGCGGCGATCGAGGCAGCCCGCCCTGCGTGGTGGACCGCGGCGACGACCCTCCTCGGATAATTCTGTTGCGCTGCAGCATGAGCCGTGCTCAAAATAATTTGATCGGCGCTCAGAAAGTTGCTTGACGAGTTTCTGAGCGTGACTTAGATCGTCACTCAGTTGTTCTGAGTGAAGCTCAACGCTGCTGAAGGAGAGTTTTCATGGTCACCCGTTACCTCATCGCCGCCCCGCTCGCCCTTGCCGTCGCCCTCGTCGCGGTTCCCGCCTCGGCCGGAACGACCCAGGCGCAGTGCGAGGCGATGCCCGGCCAGCTCCGTGCCGCGTCGACCGCCGCTTCCGCCGTCGCGCAGCAGCGCGCCGCGATCCTGATCGACACCGGCGTCAAGCTGTGCACCGACCGCGCCCACGACGAGGCCGGCAAGAAGTTCGCCGCCGCCGCACATATCCTTGGCGTCGACACCGCGACGCTCGGTGCTCCGGTCGTTACCGCCGGCCAGTAAGCCTTCGCCCGCGCTGCCGGGCATTCGTTCGACCCAGGACTGGCCGCGCACCAACCGGTGCGCGGCCTCTTTCCGTCCCGGTCCGGCTTGTGCGACGGGGCCCGATCGCCGAAACGGGGTCATGCTCAACCTGACCATCGCCGGACCGCGCGCGACGCTGACCCTTGACCGGCCGGCAAAGCGCAACGCCCTCGACCTCGCCATGTGGGAGGCGTTGCCGCAGCTTGTCGGCACGGCGATGGCCGATCCCGCGGTCCGCCTGCTCGTCGTGACCGGGGCCGGCGGGGCGTTCTGCGCCGGGGCCGACATCGGCGAGTTCTCCGTGCACGCCGCCGATCCGGCGTGGCGAGCGCGCAACAACGCGGCGATCCGGCTGACCCAGACGACACTCGCGCGCGCGCCGAAGCCGGTGCTCGCGGCGATCGACGGTGACGCGATCGGCGGCGGCCTCGGCATCGCCCTCGCCTGCGACGTCCGGCTGGCGACGCGGGGATCGCGCCTCGGCCTGACCCCGGCCAAGCTCGGGCTGGTCTACCCGCTCCACGACACCAAGCTGCTCGTCGACGCCGTCGGTCCGGCGCAGGCGAAGCGGATGCTGTTCACCGCGCGGGTGGCCGACGCCGGCGAAGCGGCCCGGATCGGGCTGGTCGACGAGGTCGTCGACGATCTCGCCGCCGCGGTCGACGACTTCGCGGCGCGGGTCGCTGGCCTGTCGGCGACGACGCAGTTCGCCGCCAAGGCGATCGTCCGCCGCATCCTCGACGGTGCGACCGACGACGACGCCGACTCGGCGGCGCAGTTCGACGCAGCCTTCACCGGGCCCGATTTCATCGCCGGCGTGGCCGCGTTCCACGCGCGGCGGGCGGCTCGGATCGAGTGAGCCGGCCCGACCGCGCCCGCTGTTAACGGCGGCCGGTGTAACGCCGGATCGCGCTCAGCGCTGCGGCGGCGCCGTTGGCGGCGGGGCCGGC
>CAHJWT010000295.1 GCA_903643075.1 Sphingomonadaceae bacterium
CCGTCGCCGACCGCGCCGGCGTCGCACGGGTCGACTGCGCCGGGCTGCGCGCCTTCGCCGGCGACGCCGGCCGCACCCTCTACCGCTTCGACGTCCGCCCGCCCGACGAGTATGCCCGCGGCCATATCCGCGGCTTCCGCAGCGCCCCCGGTGGCCAGCTCGTCCAGGAGACCGACTGGTTCGCCCCCGTGCGCGGCGCGCGGATCGTGCTGGCCGATGACCTCGGCCCGCGGGCCGATATGACCGCGTCGTGGCTCGTGCAGATGGGCTGGGACGTGTTCGTGCTCGAGTCCGGCCCCGGTGGCGGCTTCGACGGCCCGCTCGATTGGGGGCCGGACGAGGCGATCGCGCCTCGCGGCTCCGCCGGCCGCTACCGCCGTCCGTACGAGGGCACCGACAACCCCGCCGCGGCGATGCAGGCGTACCTCGACTGGGAATACGGCCTCGTCGACCAGCTCGCGCGCGACGGCACCCACGGCTTCACCGTCCTCTAGGAGCACCGCCATGCCCGTCCAGTTCATCGGCTACATCGGCTTCAACGACACGTCGGAAATCCACGGCGTCGCCCCGACGCGCGTCCTCGAACGCGACTATGTCGAGGCGGCGGCGGCGGCGCAGGAGGAGCATGGCTTCGACCGCGTCCTGATCCCCTTCGGGTCGGTCTCGCCCGAAAGCCAGATCGTCGCCGCCCACGCCGCGGCGCGGACGACCCGCCTCGGCTTCCTCATTGCCCACCGTCCCGGCTTCACCGCGCCGACGCTCGCCGCGCGTCAGCTGGCGACGCTCGACGCGCTGAGCGACGGGCGGATCGCGGTCCACATCATCAGCGGCGGCTCCGACGACGAGATGGCCAAGGACGGCGACACGACGACCAAGGCCGAACGCTATGCCCGCACCGACGAGTACCTGACTGTCCTCCGGCAGGGGTGGGAGGCGGCCAAGCCGTTCGACCACGACGGCCGCTTCTACCGGGTCCGCGGCGGCTTCAGCGCGGTCAAGCCGACCAACATGCCGGTGTTCTTCGGCGGGTCGTCGGACGAGGCGATCCCTGTCGCCGGTCGTCACGCCGACGTCTACGCGCTGTGGGGCGAGACGCAGGCGCAGGTCCGCGAGACCGTCGCCCGCGTCCGCGCCGCCGCGGCGTTCCACGGCCGCCGCCCCGGCTTCTCGCTGTCGCTCCGCCCGGTCATCGCCGACACCGAGGAGGCGGCGTGGAAGAAGGCCGACGCGATCGTCGAGCGTGTCCGCGACCTCCGCGCTTCGGCCGGGGCCAAGCTCGCCGGCCACGAGCCGCCCAATGTCGGGTCGCAGCGCCTGCTCGACGCGGCGGCGCAGGGCTACCGCGTCGACCAGCGGCTGTGGACCGGCCTCGCTGCAGTCGGCGGCGCGGCGGGCAACTCGACCGGCCTCGTCGGCACCCCCGACCAGGTCGCCGCGGCGATGCTCGACTACTATGATCTCGGCATCGACCATTTCCTCATCCGTGGCTTCGAGCCGCTCGCCGACGCGATCGACTACGGCCGCGAGATCATCCCGCGCGTCCGCGCGCTCGTCGCCGCGCGCGACGCGGAGCCGCGCGCGGCGGTGGCGTAGCGCTGGTGACGCCTGTCCGGCCGCTGCCGTGGCTGCCATCGGCGGCACGGCGGCCGACTTTACTCGCCGTGGTGCGCCCCGCGGTCACCCGAAGCCGACGCCCCGGCTGCCCGCCGCTCGCCGATCGGGATGCGCGGGTCGGGGTTCGATGGCGAGCTCGAACAGGCGTGGCGGGATGCCTATCGGCTCATCGCTGCAACCATGATCGATGCCGCCCTGCGTCATGACGCGGCGTCGATCGGCCACGACGGGCGGATCTGACCGCGGCGTGATCGGCATTCGGTTCGACTGCCGGAGAATGCTCTTGGTCGACCGCTGAACTGGCATCGACCGTTACAACCGATACGGCATGTAGCTCGATGATCGAAGACGTCGTCCGGTCGGCGCGCGCCGGCGACTAGTTTTGCGGTTGCCATTCCGCAACGACGGTGTCGGACGGGATAGGCTGCTTGGCGTCGTCGACCGATGTCACAAGGACATCGATCTCGACACCCCTGACGACTGCGGTCGATGTTATGTCGCTGGAAACTCCGCCCCCCTTCGCAACATCGTGCTTGATGTCGGTCGCATTCAAAGCCTTGAGCAGACTGGCCTGTAACTGATCGACGCAGGTCGAGGAGAATTGGGAATAGCGTTCGGGACTGACGCTCAGCGTGATCCGGCCGGCGCGCACCGGCCGGGTCCCGATCGACGCCAGGATGTTGGCGGCAAACCGCCGGAGATCGGGGTCGGTATCGGCTGACTTTCCGGTCAGACGGCTGCACGACAGCGGCGACGTGACGCCGCCAGCATCGCTTCGCGGCACCTGTGCGGCAGTTGTGGCCGCCTCCTTCGGGCGCATCACGACCGTCCGCTCGGCCAACCAGATCTCGACGGCACCCGGCGGGCTGTTGGCCGAGTCCGCGTCATTCGTGATGAGGACGACGTTGTCGACGATCTTGTCCTGCCGGACGGTGAGGCCGCAGACGGCGACGGCCCCAGCCAGCGCCCGCGCGGCGGCCTCGTCGGCGGGATGAAAGAACTTGACCACGTCGCCCTGCGGGCCGGTGCGCGACGTCTCGACGCCGAGCACCGTATAGCCGCGCGCGCGCAGCCGGTCGCTGCACGGACCGGCGATGCCCGCGCGCTGGTCGGCGTCGCGCGCAAAGAAATAGATCGAGAGGGGACCGCTTGCCGCCGATGCGGTGGCCCGCACGATCGACGCGCCGGTCTTCGACCCGCCCGCTACCGGGGCGGGCGGCCGGGTCGCGGCGGGGGA
>CAHJWT010000296.1 GCA_903643075.1 Sphingomonadaceae bacterium
CGCCGCCGCCGAGCTCGCCGCCGAGCCCGGCGCCGACCTGCCGCGGATGCGCCTCGCCGAGCACGTCGCGGCCGATTACCAGACGACGCGGTTGTCGCTGAAGGCGCACCCGATGGCTTTCGCCCGCGCCGGGTTTGCCGGTGAGGGGGTGTCGACGTGCGCCGAAACGAGCGCGACGAAGGACGGCCGCCGCGTCCGCACCGCGGGCATCGTCCTCGTCCGCCAGCGGCCGGGCAAGGGCAACGCGATCTTCGTCACCCTCGAGGACGAGACCGGGGTGACCAACGTCGTCATCTGGGCGCGGCTGTTCGAGCGCTATCGCCGGCAGGTCATGGCGGCGCGGCTGATGCTCGTCGACGGCGTCGTCCAGAAGAGTCCCGAAGGCGTCGTCCACCTGATGGCGAGCCGCATCGCCGACCGCACCGCCGAACTCGGCCGCCTGTCGGCGACCCACGCGACCGAACCGCCGGCGTCGCGCGGATTGGAGGACCTCCACCCCGGCTATCCCCAGACCCACGGCCACCCGCGCAACGTCCGCGTCCTGCCGCGGTCGCGCGACTTCCATTGAGCCTCGGTCGGCCGGTAGCGGAGCGGCCTGCGCCGTCGCGGGCAGCGTTTACGTGCGGCTGTCGCTCGGCCATAGACCGGCGATGTTCGTCGCCCGGCCGATCAAGCACGCAGCGAAGCCCGAGCTGTTCCGCGATCTTGCCGCCGCACTCGCCGGGCTGCTCGCCGGCGAGACCGATTGGGCGGCGAACGCGGCGAACACCGCCGCGCTGATCTTCGCGACGCTGCCCGACCTCAACTGGGCCGGCTTCTACCGGTTGCTGGGCGGCGAGCTCGTCGTCGGGCCGTTTCAGGGGCAGCCGGCGTGCGTCCGCATCGCCCTCGGCCGCGGCGTCTGCGGCACCGCGGCGGCCGAGCGGCGGACGATCCGGGTCGACGACGTCGACGCCTTCCCCGGCCATATCGCGTGCGATGCCGCGTCGCGGTCCGAACTCGTCGTGCCGCTGATCGCCGGCGACCGCCTGCTCGGCGTCCTCGACCTCGACAGCCCGACGCCCGCCCGCTTCGACGCCGACGACGAGGCCGGCATGGCGGCTCTCGCCGCCGTCTTCGTCGCGGCGACACCCGGCCTGACCGACCGGGCGATCCCCTGACCGCGCCGCTGCCCGGCCGATGAGCTTCTTCGAAAGCCTGCTCGCGCTGCTGTTCGCCGCGGTCGTCCTGCTCCAGGTCGCGCGCCGGCTGAGCCTGCCGTATCCGGCGATGCTCGCGCTCGCCGGCGGCGTCCTCGCCTTCGTTCCCGGCGCGCCGTCGATCGCGATCGATCCGCGCACCGCGCTCGCGCTGTTCATCGCGCCGGTCCTCCTCGACGCGGCGTACGACTTCCCGCTCGGCGCGCTGCGCCGGCTGTGGCGTCCGCTGACGATCCTCGCCGTCGGCGCGATCCTCGTCACGACGGCGACGGTGGCGTGGGTCGGCGTCGCCTATGCCGGGCTGCCGCTCGCCGCGGCGGTCGTACTCGGCGCGATCGTCGCGCCGCCCGACGCCGCCGCGGCGACCGCCGTCCTCGCCGCGACGTCGCTGCCCAAGCGCACCGTTGCCGTCCTGAAGGGCGAAAGCCTGTTCAACGACGCGACCGCGCTTCTCCTGTTCGGCGCGGCGCTCGCGGCGCAGGCGGGCGGCGGGTTCACCATGGCGGTCGGCCTGCGCCTTGCGCTCGCCGGCCCCGGCGGAATCGTCTTCGGCATCGCCGCGGCGGTCGTCATCCGCCGGCTCGGGCGCTTCGTCGCGGGGACGCTCGGCGGCAACATCCTCCAGTTCGTCAACGCCTTCGCGGTGTGGATCGTCGCCGACCGCCTCCACCTGTCGCCGGTCCTCGCCGTCGTCGCCTGCGCGATGACGATCGCCCGCGATACGACCAACCAGTCGCCGCGGATGCGCATCCATTCGTTCGCGGTGTGGGCGACGGTCGTCTTCCTGCTCAACGTCGTCGCCTTCCTGCTGATGGGGATGCAGGCCCGGCTGATCGTCGCCCGGATGACCCCGGCCCACCTGCGCGCGTCGCTCGACGTCGCCGCCGCCGTGGTGACGACCGTGGTGGTGTCGCGGTTCGCGCTGGTCATGGGGTGGAACCGCCTCGCGCGGCGCTTCACGGCGATCCGCGGCGACCTGCCGCCGCCGACGCTGGCGCAGGGCGTGTTCGTGTCGTGGTGCGGGATGCGCGGACTGATCACGATGGCGACGGCGTTCGCGCTACCGTCCGACTTTCCGCAGCGCGACGTGGTCGTGCTGACCGCGTTCGCCACGGTTTTCGTGACGCTCGTCGTTCAAGGCCTGACCCTGACGCCGCTGATCCGGCTGCTCGGGCTCGATACGATCGACGATAGCGACCGCGAGCTGGTCGACAGCCGTCGCGACCTCGCGGCGACGGCGACGACCGCACTCGCTGGCTTTCCTCAGGCCGAAGCCGACTCGCTGCGCGTCGCCTACGCCATTCAGTGCGACGAGGCGGCGGCGGCACGCTACCGTGACGCGGGACTGGCGGCGACGGGTGCCGAGCGCGCGCGCCTCGACGCCCTCCGCGACGACGCCCTTCTCGGCGACGACGTCTATTACCGGCTGCAGGAGGAGATCGACTGGCGCGAGCTGGCGCTGCTCCCCGAGGACCAGCGCCGCATCGCGGAGATCTAGGCGAAGGCGTACGGCCCGCCCGCGGCGAGCGCGCGGACATAGGCCGGGCGGGCGTGGATGCGCGCCAGCCAGTCGATCAGCCGCGGCCGGCCCGCG
>CAHJWT010000297.1 GCA_903643075.1 Sphingomonadaceae bacterium
GCCATCGCGCGCCGGGGTCGGCGAGCGCGACCATGCCGGGCGACTGGACCCACCGCGAGTTGTGGACGCCGGGCCGCGGCGCGGGCTGCGGGCCGGCGACGGGATCCGGATCCCAACACGATTCGAACAGCACCGGCACGACGGCAATCCCGTGCCCGGCGGCGAGGCCGAGGAACTGATCGAGCCGCGCGACACACCCGACGGGGTTAGCCCACAGCAGGTCGTGGAGGAAGACGCGGACGGCGTTCATGCCCAGTCCCGCAGCGAAGCCGAGCTCGCGGTCGATCGTGGCCGGGTCGAAGGTCGCCGCCTGCCACATCTCGAGCTGGTTGACCGCGGTCGACGGCACGAAGTTGCAGCCGAGCGGCACCGGCCGGCCGGCATACCACGCGTTCGCCGCCGCCTCGGTCCACCGCGTCACGCCGCTTCCCCCATCCGCCGGATCGCTGCGACCTTGGCGGCGAACGGCCGCCAGTCGTCGCTTGCCGCGATCGCCGCCCAGATGGCTTCGATCTCGGCGATCGGCAAGCCGGTCGGTGCGGGATCGGACCAGTAGGCGTGGGTCGTCGATGCCGCAGGTGCGAAGGCGGCGATGTGCCCGACGAAGGCCGCAAAGGCCGGGTCGTCGTAGGCCGTCGTCGCCATCCGCAGCCGTCCGCCGCGCCAGTCGAACCAGAAGCGGTCGAGGTCGACTCGCGTCGCCGCGAGTGCGGTAACCAGGGCCTCGCCCAGCGCGCGGTCGCGGCCGTCGCCGAACGCCGCGACGCCGAGCCGCGCGAGCAGCGCCGTCGTCAGCGCCGATGTGTAGCGCTCGCCGAACGTTTCGAGCGCCGGGCGCAGCGCGTCGAGCGGCGCGACCAGCCGCAGCGCGCCGGCAAGCTGGAAGACGTTCCACTGGAGCGCCTCGGGCTGGCGGCCGAAGCTGTAGAGGCCGTGGTGGTCGAAATAGGCGGCGGTAAAGCCCGGGTCCCAGCTTTGCGCGAAGCGGTACGGGCCGTAGTCGAAGCTCTCGCCGGTGATGTTGATGTTGTCGGTGTTGAGGACGCCGTGGACGAACCCCGCCGCCATCATGCCGGCCGCCTGGGTCGCGGCATTGGTCACCGCCCGGTCGATCAACGCCGCGTAGGGATCGGCGAGCCCCTCTCCGCCGAAGTACTTGGTCAGGACGTACGCGGTCAGCCGCGCCATGTCGTCGGCCAGCCCGAGCGCGGCCGGCCGCTGGAAGGTGCCGTAGCGGATGTGGCCATGGCTCAGGCGGACCAGCACCGCGCTCCGCGTCGGCGACGGCTCGTCGCCGCGGTCGAGCGCCTCGCCGGTCTCGATCACCGACAGCGTCCGCGACGTGTCGACCCCCAGCGCGGCGAGCATCTCGGTCGCCAGCACCTCGCGCACCGCGCCTTTCAAGGTCAGGCGGCCGTCGCCGGCGCGGCTCCACGGCGTCGTCCCCGACCCCTTGGTACCGAGGTCCATCAGGCGGTCGCGGTCGTCGCGGCACTGCGCGAAGAGAAAGCCGCGTCCGTCGCCGAGGTCGGGGTTGTACACGCGGAACTGGTGGCCGTGGTAGCGCAGCGCGAGCGGCACCGGCAGGCTGCCGGCGAACGGCGCGAAGCGGCCGAACCGGTGGACCCAGTCGGCGTCGGACAGGCCGTCGAGCCCGATCGTCGCCGCCGCGCGGTCATTGCGGAAACGCAGCACCGCCTGCGGGAAATCGGCCGCCGCAACGGGATCGTAGAAGTCGGAACCGAGGTCGAGGATCGCCGCTGCGGCGCGGAAGCTCACTCCGGCGGCAGGCCGCACGCGGTGCGGACGAAGCGCACGGTCTCGTCGGTGATCACCGCGCGTTCGGCCACGTCGCTCGTCGCCATGATCTCGTCGAGCGCCTCGCCGACGAGCGCGTAGATCAGCTTGGCGGCGACCGGCGCGTTCATCCGAGTGAACCCACGCTCCGCCGCTTCCGCCGCGATATGACGGGTCGACCAGTCGAGCGTGACCTCGCGCGACGCGTGGTAGAAAGGTTCGGCCTCGGTCCGCATCAGCATCTTGGGCTTTCCTTCGGCGCAGACCTCGCCGGTCAGCGTCTCCCACTCCTTGTGCTCGAGGCAGAAGGCGATGCAGCGGCGAATGGCATCGCCGATGTCGAGGTGGCCGAGTGCGTCGTCGCCCTGCATGACGGCGATCATCCGCTCGCCGTACATCCGGCCGATCTCGACGAGCAGGTTGTTCTTCGACCCGAAGTGGTAGAAGATCGACCCTTCCGACACGTCGGCGGCGCGCGCGATGTCGGCGGTTCCGGTCGCGGCGAAGCCCTTGGTCGAGAACAGCAGGTTCGCCGCCTCGAGCACCCGCTGCCGCGTCTCGGCCGGGTCGTAGCGACGGCTGCGCGGTTCGGCGGCACGGGTGGCCACGATCATCCTTCTCCTGGGTCCAAGCCCGGCGTTATGCCGAGAAACTGAGCCATAGTCAAAAGCCGATGAGCGCGCGGTGAACGCACGGCCACGGCTGCAGGGCTTGCCGCCACTCGACACTGGTTAGAAACGGTCGGAAGCTCTCACGTATACCGCGGAAAACTGACCCGTCTTGTCTGCGCAGAGCAACGAACTCAACACGTTGCCCTGTACCAAAGCTAACACCATGAAAAGTGCCGGTTTGGTTAACCTGCCCGCTTCATCGCCCGCCGGACGACCGCGCCGCCGATCGCGGCGGCGACGATCCCGCCCGGGCCGAGACGGCGGAGCACGGTCGGCAGCAGCGCGCCGACGACCGCGCCG
>CAHJWT010000298.1 GCA_903643075.1 Sphingomonadaceae bacterium
ACGCTCGCCGCCGCGGCGCGCGCGGCGGGCAAGGCCGAGGTGCTCGACGCCTTCGCCCGCGATTATCCGCGCGGGCCGCACGATGCGCCGCAGTCGATGTGCCCGGCGTTCGGCTCGCTCCGCGTCGGCCTCCGGATGCGCCGCACCGCGACGGTGTTGTCCGGCAGCGCGTGCTGCGTCTACGGGCTGACCTTTACCAGCCACTTCTACGGCGCGCGGCGCAGCGTCGGCTACGTCCCGTTCAATTCGGAGACGCTCGTCACCGGCAAGCTGTTCGAGGATATCCGCGACGCGGTCCACGACCTCGCCGATCCCGCGCTCTACGACACGATCGTCGTCACCAACCTGTGCGTGCCGACCGCGAGCGGGGTGCCGCTTCAGCTGCTCCCCAAGGCGATCAACGGCGTCCGCATCATCGGCATCGACGTCCCAGGCTTCGGCATCCCGACCCACGCCGAGGCGAAGGACGTCCTCGCCGGGGCCATGCTCGCCTATGCCCGCGCCGAGGCGGAGGCCGGCCCCGTCGCCGCGCCCGCCGCGCGACCCGACAGGCCGACGGTGACGTTGCTCGGCGAGATGTTCCCCGCCGACCCGATGACGCTCGGTGCGCTTCTCGCGCCGATGGGCCTCGCCGCCGGGCCGGTCGTGCCGACGCGCGAGTGGCGCGAGCTATACGCCGCGCTCGACTGCGCCGTCGTCGCCGCGATCCACCCCTTCTACACCGCATCCGTCCGCGAGTTCACTGCCGCCGGGCGCAACGTCGTCGGCTCGGCCCCGGTCGGCCGCGACGGGACGGCGGCGTGGCTCGACGCCATCGGCGCGGCGACGGGGACCGCGCAGGCCGCGACCGACGCCGCCAAGAACGCCTCGCTGCCGGCTATCGCCGTTGCGCTCGCCGGCGCGCCGATCAACGGGCGCATCACCGTCTCGGGCTACGAAGGCTCCGAACTCCTCGTCGCGCGCCTGCTGATCGAAAGCGGCGCGACCGTCGAGTACGTCGGCACCGCGTGTCCGAAGACGCCGTGGTCGGAGCCCGACCGCGACTGGCTCGCCGCGCGCGGCGTGACGATCAAGTACCGCGCCAGCCTCGCCGACGACCTCGCCGCGGTCGACGGGCTGAAGCCCGACCTCGCGATCGGCACGACCCCGGTCGTCCAGCACGCCAAGGAGCGCAGCATCCCGGCGCTCTACTTCACCAACCTCATCTCGGCGCGCCCGCTGATGGGTGCGGCGGGAGCGGGGAGCCTCGCGACGGTGGTCAACGCGGCGCTCGGCAACCAGGCGCGCTTCGACAAGATGAGCGCCTTCTTCGCCGGCATCGGCCACGGCGACACCGCCGGCGTATGGAGCGAGACGCCGCGCCTCCGCCCCGAGTTCAAGGCGAAGTACGCCGGCCAGCGCATCGCCGCCGCCAAGGCCGAGGAGTCGGTCGGGTCATGACCCTCGTCTTCGATCATGACCGGGCCGGCGGCTATTGGGGGGCGGTCTACGCCTTCACCGCGATCAAGGGCCTCCAGGTCGTCATCGACGGTCCGGTCGGGTGCGAGAACCTGCCGGTGACGAGCGTCCTCCACTACACCGACGCGCTGCCGCCGCACGAGTTGCCGATCGTCGTCACCGGGCTCGGCGAGCAGGAACTCGGCCGCGACGGGACCGAGGGCGCGATGAAGCGCGCATGGAAGACTCTCGACCCCGACCTCCCGGCGGTCGTCGTTACCGGCAGCATCGCCGAGATGATCGGCGGCGGCGTCACGCCCGAGGGGACGAACATCGTCCGCTTCCTGCCGCGGACGATCGACGAGGATCAGTGGCAGGCGGCCGACCGCGCGCTGACGTGGCTGTGGACCCAGTTCGGCGGCAAGAAGGTGCCCGCGCTGAAGCCGCTCAGGGAGGGTGCCAAGCCCAAGGTCAACATCGTCGGCGCGCAGTACGGCTGCTTCAACCTCGCGTCCGACCTCGCCGAGATCCGCCGCCTGATCGAGAGCATCGGGGCCGAGGTCCACATGGTGTTCCCGCTCGGCAGCCACCTTGCCGACGTTAAGCGGCTACCCGAGGCAGCGGTGAACGTCTGCCTCTACCGCGAGTTCGGCCGCGGCCTGTGCGAGGCGCTCGAGCGGCCGTACCTTCAAGCCCCGATCGGGCTCGAATCGACGACGCTGTTCCTGCGCAAGCTCGGTGAACTGCTCAACCTCGACCCCGAGCCGTTCATCGAACGCGAGAAGCACACGACGATCAAGCCGGTGTGGGACCTGTGGCGGTCGGTGACACAGGACTTCTTCGGCACCGCGAGCTTCGCGGTCGTCGCAACCGAGACCTACGCGCGCGGCATCCGCGCCTTCCTCGAAGGCGACCTCGGCCTGCCGTGTACTTTCGCCATCAGCCGCTCAGCCGGGGTCAAACCCGACAACGCCGCCGTCCGCGACCTGATCCGGACCAGGCCGCCGCTCGTCCTGTTCGGCAGCTACAACGAGCGGATGTACCTCGCCGAAGCCGGCGGCCGGTCGGTCTACGTCCCGGCGAGCTTCCCCGGTGCGGTCATCCGCCGCCACACCGGCACCCCGTTCATGGGCTACGCCGGCGCGACCTACCTGATTCAGGAGGTATGCAACGCGCTGTTCGACGCGCTGTTCGCGATCCTGCCGCTGTCGACGGCGATGGACGCCGCGCGGCCGGCGAACGACGCGACGCCGTCGCGGCTCGTGCGCGAGCTGGCGTGGACCGACGCCGCGCGCGACGACCTCGCCGCGCTGGTCGAGA
>CAHJWT010000299.1 GCA_903643075.1 Sphingomonadaceae bacterium
GGCGGGTTCGGTGGCGGCGGCGGCGGCTTCTCCGGCGGTGGCGGTTCGGGCGGCGGCGGCGGCGCGTCGGGAAGCTGGTAGGTGTTTTCCGCCGCCGACCGCACCGCGATCGCCGCTGCGATTACCACCGCCGAGCGGGCGACGACCGGCGAGATCGTCGCCGTCGTCAGCGACCGCCGCGACCGCTACGCTGCGACCGGACTGGGGTATGCCGCGCTTCTCGCCTTCGCGCTGCCGCTCGCGGAGACGCTGTTCGGCGTCGGGCCCGACCGGATCGGTGCCTTAACCGACTGGTCGAGCGGCGACGCGAGCGCCGATTTGCGCCGCGCGATCGAGGCCTATGCCGCAGTCCAGATCGTCGTTTTCGTCCTCCTCGCCGCGCTGTTCGTGCGCACCTCGCTCGGGGCCGCGCTGACCCCGCGCGCGATCAAGCGCGAGCACGTCCACGCCGCCGCCGTGACGCAATTCAGAGCCGGCGGCATTGGTGCGACACGCGCGCACACCGGCGTCCTCATCTACGTCTCGCTGCCCGACCGCATCGCCGAGGTCGTCGCCGACGCCGGCATCGTCGCCAGGGTCGCCCCCGACCACTGGGCGGCGACCGTCACCGCGCTCGTCGACGGGATCAAGGCGGGAACGCCGGGGGTGGGCTTCGTTCGCGCGATCGAATTGGCGGGCGCGGTCCTCGCCGAACATTTCCCGGCGATCGACGACAATCCCGACGAGCTGCCCAACCGTCTGATCGAGATCTGAGCCATCTGCGACGAGTGACCGGAACCGGCGGCAGCGTACAGGGTTCACGCCTTGTTCACCCGCCGCCGCGTAGGCGCGGGCAAACACCTTAGCCGAGGGTAAAAACCATGCGTTTCGCTGCACTTGCCCCGCTTGCCGTCCTGACGCTGACCGCCGCGTGCTCCGAGCCGTTCGAGGCCCGCGTCGCGCGCTTCCAGTCGCTTCCGGCTCCGGGCGGCCAGACCTTCACTATACAGTCGCGCGACGGGCGCAAGGCCGGCGGCCTCGAGTTCGCGACCTACGCCAACCTCGTCACCCAGCGGCTTGTGGCGGTCGGCTATCGCCCCGCCGCCGATCCCCGGTCGGCGACGTTGGTGGTCAATTTCGATTACGCCGTGACGATGCCGCGCGAGCGGGTCGAGACGCGGCCCGGCTTCGGCTACGGCGGGTTCGGTCCGTACGGTTACGGCGGGTTCGGCTACGGCGGGTTTTACGGCCGTCGCGGCGGTTACGGCGGCTTCGGCTACGGTGGGTTCGGCGGCTATGGCGGGTTTGGCGGCTATGGTTTTGGCGGCTTCGGCGACTATCCCGAGACCTATTCGTACACGATCTACAACGGCTACGTCGACCTGCGGATTAACCGCACCGCCGACAACGTCAGCGTGTTCGAGGGCCGGGCCGAGACGGTCGCGACGACCAACGACATGACCAAGCTGGTGCCCAACCTCGTCACCGCGATCTTCACCAATTTCCCCGGCAACAACGGTCAGACGCTCCGCGTCCAGATCGACCCCAAGCACCCCGACGGTCTGGCCAAGGGCTACGGCGGCTGACGCGTCAGCGGAGAAAGCCGACCGCGGCGTAGACTTCGCGGAGCAGCGGTAGCGCGATCGCCCCCGCCCGCGCCGCCCCGTCGCGGAGCACCGTGTCGAGGTGGCCGGGGTCGGCGCGGAGCCGGACATAGGCATCGACGATCGGTTCGAGCCGCGTCACCGTCAGGTCGGCGAGGGCTGGCTTAAACGCGCCGAACCCCTTGCCGCCCCAGTCGGCGAGGACGGCGTCGACGCTCGTCTCCGCCAGTGCCGCATAGATGCCGACGAGGTTGCGCGCCTCGGGCCGGCCGTCAAATCCGGCGGCGGTGTCGGGCAGGGGCGGGGCGTCGGTCTTGGCTCGCTTGATCTTCTGCGCGATCGTCGCCGCATCGTCGGTCAGGTCGATTCGGCTCGCCGCGCTGGGGTCCGACTTCGACATCTTGGCGGTGCCGTCGCGCAACGACATGATCCGCGCCGCCTCGCGGCCGATGACCGGCAGCGGCGGGGTCAGTACCTCGCCGTATGCGGCGTTGAACTTGACCGCGATGTCGCGCGCGAGCTCGAGGTGCTGCTTCTGGTCCTCGCCGACCGGGACGTGCGTCGCGCGGTAGGCGAGGATGTCGGCCGCCTGGAGGACGGGGTAGGTGTAGAGCCCGACCGAGGGCCCCTCACTGTCTTTCCCGCGCTTCTCCTTGAACTGGATCATGCGGTCGAGCCAGCCGGTGCGGGCGACGCTCATCAGCGTCCACGCCAGCTCGGCGTGGGCGGTGACCGCGCTCTGGTGGAAGAGGATGGTCTTCGCCGGATCGACCCCGGCGGCGAGGATCGCGGCGGCCATGTCGCGCGTCGCGCCGGCGAGCGCTTTCGGATCGTGCTGCAGGGTGATCGCGTGGAGGTCGACGATGCAATAGATGCACTCGAAGTCGGCCTGCATCGCGACCCACTGCCGGATCGCGCCGAGGTAGTTGCCGAGGTGGAGGTTGCCGGTCGGCTGGATGCCGGAGAAGACGCGGTTCATGCGCCGCGCCTTCGCAGTTGCGCCGCCACGTCGGCAAGCGAAAAGGCCCGCAGCGCGTAGGCCGCCGCGACGTAGGCGACGCCGCCGGCGGCGATCAGCGCGGCGAGGCCCACGACGCGGGTGCCGAAGCCGCCCGGGTGCAGGAGCAGATCGAGGGGGCCGACGTCGGCGGTCGAGGTGTGGGCGTTGAC
>CAHJWT010000300.1 GCA_903643075.1 Sphingomonadaceae bacterium
TTTAGCGATGGTGGAGGGGGCGGACGAGTGGCGTCGATCATCCCTAAAGGTCCCCCTTCCACCACGCGGCCGAAGAAGCCGCGGTCCCCCTCCCCCGGTGGGGGAGGATCGAAGCCGGGCCGTCGACGGGTTCGGGCGGACGGGTCGCCCGCCCCGCCGGCCGCGCTCGCGCGAGTCGGCGCACGGCACGCGCGCTCGCCGCGCTACGCGGCCAGAGGATCTGTAAGCCGGGTTCTGTCCGGGGGCTTGCGCCCCGTGGACGGTCATTCCTCTACGACCGGCGTTGCCGCCGGCCTCCAGCAACCAACCCGGACGACTGGGCCGGTTCCTGCCCTGCCTCGGCCGAAGCCGCGACGCGCCGTCCCTATTCGGTCTTGCTCCCGGTGGGGTTTACCTTGCCGCCTGCCGTTACCGGCCGCGCGGTGCGCTCTTACCGCACCCTTTCAGCCTTACCGGGGCGAACCCCGGCGGTCTCCTCTCTGTGGCACTGTCCCTGGGGTCGCCCCCGCCGGGCGTTACCCGGCACCGTCGTTCCGTGGAGCCCGGACTTTCCTCCCCCGCGAAATTGCGGCGGCGACCGTCCAATCCTCTGGCCGAGGTCCGCCATAGGCGCGGCGGCGCGGCTTGCCAAGCCGCCCGGCACGGCACGCGCCTTGCCAAGCTGCCGCCCCCGGTTCAGAGGGCGGCGATGGGCGTGGGAACAAGACGTGTGCGGGCGGTACTGGCGCTGTCGCTGATCGTGGCGATCGGTGGTTGCGCGTCGACGCGGCAGGCGCTCGGTCTCTACAAGCGGACTGCCGACAAGGGCGTCACCGTCGGTGGCGGCGGCGGCGAGCAGGGCTATGCCTCGCCAGGCTCGGCCGGATCGGAGACGACGCCCGCCCCGCCGCGGACGAAGACGGCGAAGACCAGGGAGCCCAAGCAGAACCTGCCGACCGGCCTCGCCGGCGACAAGGAGCATCGCGCCTACACGACCGACGCGCCGCACTGACCTAAGTGCCTCCCCTCCCTTTCAGGGGGGGCGAGAGACGGCGCAGCCGTCCGGGGGGAGTTACGAAGGCCGCGGCCACTCGCCCAATCCCCACCCCCGGACGGCCGGCAAATGCCCGCGTCTGTTGCTCCTCCCGCAAGGGGGAGGAGAGTCAGCGCAACAACTCCAGCAATACGCCGCGACATTCGCCGTCGATCACGCCGCCGATGTCGCGCGGACGAAAATGCCGCTGGAAGGCGACCGTCGCCGCCGGCCCGTCGCTCGCGTCGTAGCCATAGCGGCCGAGCGCGGCGAGAAAGCCCGCGTCGGTCCAGCCAGGATCGGTCGCGGCCGCCGGAACGACGTCGGCCAAACCCGCGCGGGCAAGGCGCGGCCAGTCGAACAGCTCGCCGGGGTCGTCCTTGCGCGCCGGGGCGATGTCGCTGTGACCGACGACGTTGCCGGGGGCGACGCGGTAGCGCGCGGCGATGGCGGCGACGAGCGCCTCGACTGCCGCCATCTGCGGTTCGGGGAAAGGGCGGTAGCCGAACTCGTGGCCGGGATTGACGATCTCGATGCCGACGCTGGCGCTGTTGACGTCGGTGACGCCGCGCCAGAACGACTTGCCCGCGTGCCACGCGCGCCGTGCCTCGTCGACCATGCGGACGACGACGCCGTCCTCGGCGACGACATAATGGGCCGAGACCTCGGCGGCGGGATCGGCGAGGCGGTCGAGCGCCGCCGCCGCCGACGGCATTCCGGTATAGTGGAGGACGACCATCGACACCGGCAGCAGCCGGTCGTTAAAGTTGGGACTCGGCCGCTCGATCATCGCACTCGCCCGGTTGACGCCGCCCGCCGATAGGCGATTAGTCGACCCCGAGTCAGTGCGAAATGCGCGGGGAGGAAGCGCCATGCCGAGCGTCGTCGTCGTCGGAGCCAGTCGTGGTATCGGTCGCGAACTCGTCCGCCAATACGCCGGCGACGGATGGCAGGTGTTCGCGACTGTGCGGACGGCCGACGGCGGCCTCGGGCAAGGCATCACCGAACTGATCGCCGACGTCACCGACGAGGCATCGCTCACCGCCGCGGCGGCAGCGCTCCCAGCCGCGGTCGACCTCCTGGTCCTCAACGCCGGCGTCGGGTCGCGCGAGGCGGGGCTGGCGACCCTCGATGCCGGCCGCTGGCCCGAAGTCATGGCGACCAACGCGCTCGGTCCGCTCCTCGCCGCGCGCGCGATCGGCGGCCATGTGCGCGACGGCGGGATGATCGTCGCGCTGTCGTCGACGCTCGGCTCGATCGGCGCGAACACCGGCGGCGGGCTCTACTCGTACCGCATGTCGAAGGCGGCGCTGAATGCCGGGATCAAAACGCTGGCGATCGAACTCAAGCCGCGGCGTATCGCGGTCGCCGCGCTCCACCCGGGCTGGGTCAAGACCGACATGGGCGGCGCGGGCGCCGAGGTCGAGGTCGGCGACTCGGTCGCCGGGCTGCGGCGGGTCATCGCGGGGCTGACGCCGGACAAGACCGGCGTATTCGTCGACTACCGCGGCAACGCGCTGCCGTGGTAGGCGAGGCGTAGCGCCGCCTCGTCGCGTTCGACGATCAGCGTCCCGCCGCGCCGCACCGCGTCGGCGTGGAGGATGCCGGCGAGCGACGCGCGAGCGATCGTCACCGGCCCGCCGGCGAGCGCGGCGGCGACATCGGGGTCGAGTGTCGGCGCGGGGGCGAAGCTGACGCTGTCGCCGTCGACGGTCAGCGTCCCGCCGCGGCGCGCGGCC
>CAHJWT010000301.1 GCA_903643075.1 Sphingomonadaceae bacterium
TCCCCGCGGGCGGGGAGGATCAAGGGCGGGAGGATCATTTGCCTCACGCCCCCCGCCCGCTATGACCGCGCGATGACCGACCTGCTGCCCAAGACCTTCGACCCCGCCGAGATCGAACCCCGCCTCTATGCACGTTGGGAGTCGACCGGCGCCTTCCGCCCGGCGCGCCCCGACGCCGAGCCGTTCACCATCGTCATCCCGCCGCCAAACGTGACCGGCAGCCTCCACCTCGGTCACGCGCTCGACAACACGCTGCAGGACGTCCTCATCCGCTACCACCGGCTCAAGGGCTGCGACGCGCTGTGGGTCGTCGGCACCGATCATGCCGGCATCGCGACACAGATGGTCGTCGAACGCCAGCTCGCCGAAGCGACGCAGGGGCCGCAGCGGTCCGAGCTAACCCGCGACGAATTCCTCGCCCACGTCTGGGAGTGGAAGGCGACGAGCGGCGGGAGCATCACGCGCCAGCTCCGCCGGCTGGGGGCGAGCTGCGACTGGGCGCACGAGCGCTTCACGATGGACGAAGGCTTCTCGGCCGCCGTGACCAAGGTCTTCGTCGACCTGTATAACGAGGGGCTGTTGTACCGCGACAAGCGGCTGGTCAACTGGGACCCGAAGCTCGGCACCGCGATCAGCGACCTCGAGGTCGAGTACCGCGAGGTCGACGGGCAGATGTGGCACTTCCGCTATCCGCTCGAGGACGGCAGCGGGTACATCGCGATCGCCACGACGCGCCCCGAGACGATCCTCGGCGACGGCGCGATCGCAGTGAACCCCGACGACGACCGCTATCGCCACCTCGTCGGCACCTACGCAACCCTGCCGATCATGAACCGCCGCCTGCCGATCATCGCCGACAACTACGTCGAGGCCGATTTTGGCAGCGGCGCGGTCAAGATCACCGCGGCGCACGATTTCAACGACTTCGCCGTGGCGCAGCGCCACCCGCACGCGAACATCCCGCTGATCAACCTGATGAACCCCGACGCGACGATGTCGGCGGCGTGCCCGCCCGACTATCAGGGGCTGACGCGAGAGGAGGCGCGGCGGAAGGTCGTCGCCGACTTCGACGCGCTCGGCCTCCTCGACCGGATCGAGCCGCACAAGCATCAGGTCCCCTACGGCGACCGTTCGGGTGTCGTCATCGAGCCGTACCTGACCGACCAGTGGTACGTCGACGCGAAGACTTTGGCCAGGCCGGCGATCGACGCGGTGCGGTCGGGGGCGAC
This sequence comes from Sphingomonadaceae bacterium, assembly GCA_903643075.1. Taxonomy (GTDB): domain Bacteria; phylum Pseudomonadota; class Alphaproteobacteria; order Sphingomonadales; family Sphingomonadaceae; genus Polymorphobacter_B. The sequence goes on from CAHJWT010000301.1 coordinate 1,230, forward strand.
GAAGTTCGTGCCGGCGACGTGGGAGAAGACCTACTTCAACTGGATGGAGAACATCCAGCCGTGGTGCGTGTCCCGCCAGATCGTCTGGGGGCACCGGATTCCGGCGTGGTATGGTCGCGACCCCGAAGCGTGGACCAGAGAGTCGAGCGTGGTTGGAGTCATTCCCAGGCAGTATCATAGCACCTTTGTATCTGACACATGCGACGGGGTTCGGGAGCAGGCGGCAATTGTCTATAATAAGCCGGTCGAAGCCATCATTGCCGTCGACAGCTTCGACAAGGCGTATGCGCGCGCTATTGAAGACCAAAGGAATGGTGGCAGCCTAGAATTTATTTGGCAGGACAGCGATGTCCTCGACACGTGGTTCTCGTCCGCCCTCTGGCCCTTCGCCACGCTCGGCTGGCCCGACGCGACCCCCGACCTCGCGCGCCACTACCCGACCGACGTCCTCGTCACTGGGTTCGACATCATCTTCTTCTGGGTCGCGCGGATGATGATGCAGGGCATCCACTTCATGGACGCCCCGCCCTTCGCCACCGTCTACTGCCACGGCCTCGTCCGCGACGCCAAGGGCGCGAAGATGTCGAAGTCGCGCGGCAACACCGTCGACCCGCTTGCGCTGATCGACCGCTATGGGGCCGACGCGCTGCGATTTACCCTGTGCGCGATGGAGAGCCAGGGGCGCGATATCAAGCTCGATGAGAAGCGCGTCGAGGGCTACCGCAACTTCGCGACCAAGCTGTGGAACGCCGCGCGCTTCGCCCAGGCGAATGGGGTCGGCGGCGCAAGCGCCGCGGGCGGCATCGCTGGTGTTTCGCCCAGCGGCGATGCGGCCGCCCCCCCGCCGCCGCCCACCGCGACGCAGCCGGTCAACCGCTGGATCATCGGCGAGGTCGTCCAGACGGCGCAAGCGCTAGACGCCGCGATCGCTGCCTTCCGCTTCGACCAGTATGCGGAGGTCGTCTACGCCTTCGTGTGGAACCGCTTTTGCGACTGGTATCTTGAACTGACCAAGCCGCTCCTCGTCGAGGGAGCGGATGAGGCGATCGCGCGCGAGACGCGAAGTGTCGCCGGCTGGGCGCTCGATGCGATCCTTGTCCTCCTCCACCCGGTCATGCCGTTCCTGACAGAGGAGGTGTGGCACAAGCTGACAAGGCGCGACCACGACCTGATCGTCGCGCCGTGGCCGGTAACCGATGCCGGGCTGGTCGACGCGGCGGCGGCGGCGGATATCGATTGGCTGATCGATCTCGTCACCGAGGTGCGATCGGCGCGCAACGAGCTCAACATTCCGCCGGGCGCAAAGCTCGGCTTCCAGCTCCACAACGCGCTGCCGGAGACTGACGACCGCTTCATCCGCAACGCGGCGATGATCGAGCGCCTCGCGCGCGTCCACCGCGCCGAGGGGGTCGACGTCCTCGACGCGCGGATGCAGGTGGTCAGCGGCGAGGCGACCGTGTCGATCCCGCTCGGCGGCGTCATCGACCTTGCCGCCGAGCGCGC
>CAHJWT010000302.1 GCA_903643075.1 Sphingomonadaceae bacterium
GTCCGGCCGGCGACGGTCGCTGCGGGACCGCCGAGGACCAGCCGGTCACCTTCGCGCCGCACCCCGCGCGGGTGGTCGGCGCGCCAGTCGAGGACCAGGCTGCCGCCGTCGAACGGGATCGTCGCACCCGGCGTGAAGGGTAGCGCGACCGGCCAGCGCACGACCCGCGCCGCGATCCAGTCGCGGTGCGCGGCCACGAAGCGCTCGGCCTCGGCGGCCGACACGCGCGGTGGCAGCGACACGCGGAGGACGCCGCCGACCGCATCGGCGCGCAGCGTCAGGCGACGCGCGCGCGGATGACGGACGATCTCGACCGGCACCTCGCGACCGGCGAAGCTACAGCGGTTCATCGATGATGTGGTTCTCGAGATCGCCGGCGACGTCCTCGCTGATCGTCCAGCCGCGGACCGAGACGCCGGCGCGGTGGACGCTATCGGGATCGCCCGAGACGAGCGGGTGCCAGTCAGCCAAGCCCTGCCCGCGGTGGACGCGGAGGTAGGCGCAGGTCGACGGCAGCCAGTCGATCGTGTCGAGCTTCGCCGGGGTCAGCCGGACGCATTCGGGGACGTGGGCGCGGCGATTGCGATAGTCCTTGCACTGCCCCGTCGCGCCGTCGAGCAGACGGCAGGCGACGTTGGTCGGCAGGAGCTCGCCGGTCTCCTCGTCCTCGAGCTTGTGGACGCAGCAGCGGCCGCAGCCGTCGCACAGGCTCTCCCACTGCGCCCGCGTCATCGCCGCGAGAGGGACGGTCTCCCAGAAGGGCCTAGCGGACATAGGTCGCCAGCTCGGCGGCGATCGCCTGCGGAGTCGCGCCGTGGTCGAGGAACGACACCGGGCGGTTGTCGGGATCCATCAGGTAGATCGTCGCTGAATGGTCGACGAGATAGTCGCGGCCCGTGCCGGCCCGGGCGGCGTAGATGCGGAACGCCTTGCGCATCGCCGCGGCCTGCGCCGGCGTTCCGGTCAGCCCGACCATGGTCGGCGAGAAGGCGCGGACGAAGGTCTTCGTCGCCGCCGGCGTGTCGCGCTCGGGATCGACGGTGACGAACATCGCGACGACCTTCGCCGCGCGCGCCGGATCGGCCTTCGCGAACGCGGCGACGCCCTGCGCCAGCCGCTGGACGTCGGTCGGGCAGACGTCGGGGCAGAAGGTATAGCCGAAATACATCACGCGATACCGGCCGGCGTAGCTCCGCTCGTTGACCGGGCGGCCGTCCTGATCGACCATCGCGAACGGGCCGCCGACACCCGAGCCGACGAGCGGGCCGATCGGTGGGCGGTCGCCGCGGAAGAGGAACGGCAAGCCGATCGCCGCCACGACAGCAGCGGCGACGATCAGCACGAGCCAAAGGCGACGCCTGTTCACCGGCTGAGGTTCTGACTAAGCTTGGCCACGACCGCCGTCACATAGGACGTTCCATGCGCGCGCGCACCCTCGCTTCCGTCGCGATCGCCGTCGCCCTCGCTACGCCGGCGGCGGCGCAGTTCTCCGATTCGTACGAACTGATCAAGGCGGTGCGCGACAAGGACGTCAGCAAGGCGCGCGAGATCCTCGACAAGCCCGGATCGACGACGATCAACACGCGCGAGCCGGCGACCGGCGACGCGCCGATCCATATCGTCGTCAAGCGGCGCGACATCGCGTGGCTCGGCTTCCTCCTCCAGGCCAACGCCGACGCGAACGCGCGCGACCGCGACGGCAACGCGCCGATCGTCCTCGCCGCGATCGGCCGGTGGATCGAGGGCGTCCAGCTCCTCGCCGCGATCCACGCCGACGTCGACCGCCGCAACAACGCCGGTGAGACCGCGCTGATCAAGGCGGTGCAGGCGAACGACGCCGCCGATACCCGCGTCCTCCTCGATGCCGGCGCCAACCCCGACCTGACCGACAACGCCGCCGGGCGCTCGGCACGCGAATATGCCGCCGACCGCAGCGGCCCGGTCGCCAAGCTGCTCGCCGACGCGCCGAAGAAGGCGAAGGCCCCGGTCCAGGGGCCGGTTCGCTAACCTTCATGCCGCATGGCCGCGGGGCGGCGGCTGGCGTAACGATCTGCCGTGGAAACGACGCGCTCCCTCGTCTCGGCGGCGATCGAACGCCCTGGCGTCCGGGTGCGGACGCTCGTCGCACTCCGCTGGATCGCCATCGGCGGCCAGTTCGGCACGCTGATCGTCGTCGGCCTGTACCTGCGCTATCCGCTGGCGTGGAAATCGCTGGTCGCCGCGGTCGCGGCGGCGGCGGCGCTCAACCTTGGGCTGGCGATGCTCTATCCGCGTGCCGCGCGGCTGGGCGGACGCGACGCGTTGTTCCAGTTCGCTTTCGACCTGATCCAGGCCGGGGTCCTGCTGTTCCTCACCGGCGGCCTCCGGAACCCCTTCGTCTTCTTGCTGATCGTGCCGATCACGATTTCGGCGACGCTGCTGTCGGCGCGCGGCACGGTGCTGCTGATCGCCATGGCGGCGGCGATCCTCGTCGTGCTGTGGCGCTGGGCGCAGCCGCTGCCGTGGGCGGGGGCGCCGCTGGTCCTGCCGCCGCTGTACCGTTTCGGCGTCGTCGTCGCCGTCGCGCTCGCGGGCGTCTTCCTCGCCGGCTATGCCTGGACGGTGTCGGCCGAGGCGCGCAAGCGGGCGCACGCGTTGATCGCGACGCAGGCGGCGCTCGAGCGCGAATCGAAGATGGCGGCGCTGGGCAGCCTCGCCGCCGCCGCCGCGCACGAACTCGGCGGTCCGC
>CAHJWT010000303.1 GCA_903643075.1 Sphingomonadaceae bacterium
GGCGGCGCTCGCCTGCGGCGGATCCATCGCCGCGTACATGGTCACCGACGGGGTCGGCGTCCGGCGGTCGGGGAGCGCGGTCGGCTATGCCGCGTGGCAGGCGGTGCTGCTCGGGCTGCTGGTGCCGATGGTCCACTTCGCCGTCCGCCGCCGCTGGCTGGCGCTACCGCGCGGGCGGCCGGGAGTGCTGGTCGTCGTGGCGTCGGTCTTCGGCGTCGTCGGCTACGGCGTCGCGATCTGGGCGATGAGCCGCGCGCCGATGGCGCGGGTGTCGGCGCTGCGCGAGACGAGCATCCTGTTCGCCGCGGCGATCGGCGCGGTGTTCCTCGGCGAGCCGATCACCCCGCGGCGGGTCGCCGGCGGCATCGCGGTCGCGGCGGGCGCGATCGTCCTCGCCGGCTTCGCCTGAGACATCGGCGCGCTTCGCATCGGCGGCCGTCGCCGCTAAGAGGCGGCGCATGGACCGCGACGTGATCATCATTGGCGGCGGGCTCGTCGGCATGACGCTGGCGCTGGCGCTCGCCACGCACGGCGTGACCAGCGCCATGGTCGACGCCGCCGACCTCGACGCGACGCTGACCGCAGCGTTCGACGGCCGCGCGTCGGCGATCGCCAGCGCGTCGGCGACGATGTTCCGCGCGATCGGGCTCGGCCCGCTGCTCGACGAACGCAGCTGCCCGATCCACCGTATCCGCGTCAGCGACGGCGTCGCCGCGCGGCCGCTGGTGTTCGATGCCCTGGCGACCGATGGCGTTGGCGGCGCGCTCGGCTTCATGATCGAGAACCGCCACCTCCGCGCCGGGCTCCTCGCCGCCGGCCGGAGCGCGCCGGAGATCGCGCTTCATGCCCCCGCGACCGCGGTATCGATCGACCGCGGCGCGGCGGGCGTGACGGTGACGCTTGGCGACGGCACGATCCTTACCGCGCCGCTCGTCGTCGCCGCCGACGGCCGGCGGTCGAAGGTCCGCGACGCGGCGGGGATCGCCGTCGCGCGCTGGTCGTACCCGCAGACGGCGATCGTCACGATGATCGAGCACGCGCGGCCGCACGACCACACCGCCTTCGAGCTGTTCTATCCGACCGGGCCGTTCGCCATCCTGCCGATGCTCCCGAGCGAGGGCGGCGCGAACCGCTCGGCGATCGTCTGGACGGTCGACAACCCTGCCGCGCCGGGGACGCTCAAGCTCGGTCCGCGCGCGCTCGCCGCCGAGATCGAGAAGCGCAGCGGCGGCGTCCTTGGCGGCGTCTCGGTGATTGCGCCGGCGGCGTCGTACCCGCTCGGCTATCATCACGCCGCGAGCTATGTCGCCGACCGGCTGGTCCTCGTCGGTGACGCGGCGCACGGCATCCACCCGATCGCCGGCCAGGGGCTCAACATGGGGCTGCGCGACGTCGCCGCGCTCGCCGAGGTGCTGGTCGACGCGGCGCGGCTGGGGCTCGACCTCGGCGCGCCGGCGGTGACGGCGCGGTACTCGGCGTGGCGGCGGCTCGACAACTCGATGGTCGGCGCGGTCACCGACGGACTGAACCGCCTGTTCGCGCTGCCCGGGGCGGTTCCCGCCGCCGCGCGGCGCCTCGGCCTCGCCGCGGTCGAGCGCCTGCCCGCGCTCAAGCGGCGCTTCATGGCCGAGGCGCGCGGCGAGACCGGCGATCGGCCGAAGCTGCTCGTCGGCGAGGCACTGTAGGTCATTCGTCCACGATCGGGTCGATCGAGCGGACCCGCCGCGGGCCGATGCTGCGCCCGACACGTGACGACCCGCGCCCGATTGACCGCACCGTCGCGACGCCCCACCGTCGATGCTTCGGCGACTCGGGCGGAGGGCGGCATGGGCGTGACCGGCATCGGGGGATTCTTTTTTCGCGCCCGCGACCCGGACGCGCTCGCGGCGTGGTACAAGACGCACCTGAGCGTCGGCGCGGGATGCGACGGCACCGGCGGCGGCACGGGCGATCCGTATTCGTGGGCGACGGCCGCCGGCCCGACCGTATTCCAGCCGTTCGCGGCCGACACCGACTATTTCGCCGCCGACCGGACGTTCATGCTCAACCTGCGCGTCGACGGGCTCGACGACCTGCTCGCCGGCCTGCGCGCCGCCGGCATCGCGATCGAGATCCGCGCCGAATGGGACAGTCCGGAAACCGGCCGCTTCGCCCGTATCCACGACCCCGAAGGCACGCCGATCGAATTGTGGGAGATGCCGGCGTAGCGGTGGCCCTACTCCCGGGCGAACCTTTGACGACCGGCACTGCAGTCCTCCCACGCCGGCCGAAGATCGGCTAGGCTCCCCCCGTGTCCGCCCCGCCCGCCATCGCCTTCGACCGCGTCCGCAAGGCGTTCGGCGCGACGATCGCGGTGGACGACGTTTCGCTGGAAATCGCCGCCGGGCAGTTCGTCGCGCTGGTCGGCGCGTCGGGGTCGGGCAAGACGACGCTCCTCAAGCTGGTCAACCGGCTGGTCGACGCCGATGCGGGCACGGTGCGGATCGACGGTGGCGACGTCCGCAGCCAGCCGGCGCCGGCCCTGCGCCGCGGCATCGGCTACGTCCTCCAGGGCATCGGGCTGTTCCCGCACCTGTCGGTCGCGGACAACATCGCGACCGTCCCGCGGTTGCTTGGCTGGGGCCGGGCCGACATCGCCGCCCGCGTCGCCGAGCTGCTGACGATGGTCGACCTGGCCGAGGACGTTGCCGGCCGCCTGCCCGCCGCGCTGTCGGGCGGCCAGCG
>CAHJWT010000304.1 GCA_903643075.1 Sphingomonadaceae bacterium
CGGCCGCGCGCCCTGTCGGGCGGCCAGCGCCAGCGCGTGTCGATCGGCCGCGCGATCGTCCGCGACCCCGAGGTGCTCCTGCTCGACGAGCCGCTGTCCAACCTCGACGCGGCGCTCCGCGTGCGGATGCGCCACGAGCTCGCCCGCCTCCATGCGCGGCTGGGGACGACGATGATCTACGTCACCCACGACCAGGTCGAGGCGATGACGCTCGCCAACCGGATCGTCGTCATGGCGCACGGCCGGGTCGAGCAGGTCGGCGCGCCACTCGACCTCTATCACGCGCCGGCGACGCTCGGCGTGGCCGGCGCGATCGGGTCGCCGGTGATGAACCTGCTGGCGGTGATCGTCGCCGCCGCCGACGCCGACGGCGCGACCGTCGTCCTCCCCGGCGGGACGACGTGCCGCGTCGCCGCCATCGTCCCCGGCGCGGCGGTCGGCGGCGGCGCGACCTTCGGCGTTCGCCCGGAACATCTGCGGCCTGACCCCGACGGCGGCTTCGGCGGTGCCGTCGAGCTGTTCGAGCGCCTCGGGCCGCTATCGTTCGCCCACCTCGCGTCGCCGGTCGGCAACGAAGGCCCGCTCGTCGCGCAGTTGCCGAACGACCGCCGGATCACGCTTGGCGAGACGATCCGCTTTTCGGTTGACCCGACCGACGCCCGCCTGTTCGACCCCGACGGCGTCGCCTTCCCGCGCCTCAACCCTTGATTCCGCCGCCGAGCACGCCGCTGAAGTACGACCGCTGCAACCCGGCAAAGAGGACGAGCACCGGCATCGTCGTGATTACCGCGCCTGCCATCATCAGCTCGACGTCCTGGCCATGCTCGCGGCTGATCGCGGCGAGCGCGACGGGCAGCGTGTAGAGGCGCTGATCGGTGATCGCGATCAGCGGCCAGAGGAAGTCGCTCCAGCTGGCGAGGAAGGTGAACAGCGCCAGCGTGACCACCGTCGGCCGGAGGAGCGGCAGGACGATGGTCACGAGGATGCGCCACTCGCCGGCACCGTCGAGCCGCGCGGCGTCGAGCATCTCGTCGGGTATGGCAAGCGCCGCCTGACGGACGAACAGCACACCGTAGACCCCGGCGAGATAGGGCGTCAGAACGGCGGCATAGGTATTGATCAGCCCGGCCGACTTCAGCAGCAGGAACAGCGGCAGCATCGCGACCTGCGCCGGCACGACGGCGAGGGCGAGCAAGGCGCGGAGCAGCGCGGCGCGGCCGGCGAAGCGCAGCTTGGCGAAGGCGTATCCCGCCGGCAGGGTCAGGCCGAGGCCGAGGAGGGTGGCGAGCGTCGCCAGCACGACGCTGTTCACGATCGCGGGGGCGATGTGATAGCTCGTCGCGCCGCCGCCGGGGTCGGGGTGCGGCAGCAGGAGATCGCGGTAGTTGACCAGCGTCGGGTGCGCCGGCCACAGCGGCGGCGGGAACGCCGACGCCGCGCCCTTCGGCATCAGCGACACGCCGACCATCCACACCAGCGGTGCGGCGACGGCGAGCGACAGCGCGGCGAGCGCCGCAGTGCGAAGGGCAGCCCCGGCCCTCACAGCCATTCGAGCCGGGTGGCGAGCCGGGCCTGACCGACGGTCAGCGCGGCGATGGCGACGAACAGGACGACCGCGACCGCCGACGCGGTGCCGAGGTTCCACCACGTGAAACCCTCGTCGAACATGAAATAGAGGATGGTGACGGTGCTCTGCGCCGGGCCGCCGTGGGTCATGACGTACGGCTCGGCGAAGATCTGGAGGAAGTTCGCCACGCTGAGCAGCGTCGCCAGCACCAGCGCCGGGCCGATCGCCGGCAGGACGACGTGGCGGAACCGCGCGATCGGCCCTGCGCCGTCGAGCCGGGCCGCCTCGCGCAGGTCGCTCGACACCGTCGCCAGCGCGGCGGTGAAGACGAGCATGTTGTAGCCGAACACCTTCCACACGATGAAGATCAGCGTGGCCGGGATGCTCGTGGCCGGATCGCCGAGCCAGTCGACCGGCGCGATCCCGATCAGCACCAACGCGCCGTTGAGCAGCCCGGCGCGGGTGTCGAGGACGTAGCGCCAGACGAGCGCGGTCGCGACCAGCGTCGTCACGTACGGCGCGAACAGCAGCAGCCGCCATACCGGCTTCCACCCGACCGTTGCCGAATCGAGCAGCAACGCGGCGGCGAGCGAAGTCCCGATGGCCGCCGGCACGCCGAGGCCGGCGAACAGGAGCGTATTGCCCACCGCGCGCCAGAACAGGGGATCGTGGGCGAGGGCCGCATAGTTGCTGCCGCCGATCCAGCGCAGATCGGCGAGGCGGGCGAGCGCGTAGATGTCGAAATCGGTCAGGCTGAGCGCCAGTCCCGCGATCGTCGGGACGACGAGGAACAGCGCAGTCGCCGCCAGTACCGGCACGACGAACGCGAACGCCGCGCGGGCCTCGCCGGTCATGTCAGACGGCCGCGGTCGAGAAGCCACCGGCGCTTGGCGAGGATGCGGTCGACGCGCACATCCATCTCCACCGCCGCCGCATCGACGCCGAAACGGCCGCGGACCATCGCCTCGGCGACAAGCTGGACCTCGTTCGTGATCCGCGCCCATTCGGGTACCGCCGGCGGCGGGGTCGCTGTCGCGATCTGCCGCGCGAACAGGCGTGTCGCGGGGTCGGGCGGCAGCAGCGCCCACGCGTCGCTCCGCGTCGGCAGGTCGCCGGTCGTCGCGAACAGCCGCCGCTGGCA
>CAHJWT010000305.1 GCA_903643075.1 Sphingomonadaceae bacterium
ACCCCGCCGGCATCGGCCCCGAGGTCGCGGCGGCGGCGTGGGCGGCGCGCGCCGAGGCAGGCCTGCCGCCGTTCTTCGTCATCGGCGACCTGCGCTCGGTCAAGGCGGTGTGGGACGGGCCGATCGTGCTGCTCGGCACGCCTGGCGACGCGGCGGCGATGTTCCCCCACGCGCTGCCGCTGGTTCAGGTCGACGACCCCGGCGAGATCGTCCCCGGCGTACCCAACCTCGCAGGGGCCCGTTGCGCCCTCGACAGCCTCGAGCTGGCGGTCGGCCTGTGCCGTGCCGGGATCGCTGCCGGGGTCATCACCGGCCCGGTGTCGAAGGCGCAGCTCTACGACATCGGCTTCACCTACCCAGGCCAGACCGAATTCATCGCCGAGCGCTGCGGCATGGCGGCGGCCAACGTCGCGATGATGCTCGCCGGACCGACGCTGCGGACGGTGCCGGTGACGATCCACACCGCGCTCGACAAGGTGCCGGCGATCCTGACCACCGACCTCATCGTCGCCCGCGCGCGGGTCGTCCACCGCGGGCTGCAGCGCGACTTCGGCATCGACGCGCCGCGCCTCGCCGTCGCCGGCCTCAATCCTCACGCCGGCGAGAACGGGACGCTCGGGCGGCAGGAGATCGAGGTCATCGCGCCGGCTGTCGAGGCGCTCCGCGCCGCCGGCATCGACGCGGTCGGTCCGCTGTCGGCCGACGCGATGTTCCATCCGACGGCGCGTGCGAAGTATGATGCGGCGATCTGCATGTACCACGATCAGGCGCTGATCCCGCTGAAGACGATCCACTTCGACGACGGGGTCAACGTCACGCTCGGCCTGCCGATCGTGCGCACCTCGCCCGATCACGGCACCGCGTTCGATCTCGCCGGCAAGGGCCTGGCCTCGGCCCGGCCGACGATCGCGGCGATCCGCATGGCGGGCGAGGCGGCGGTGCGGCGGCGGGGGTGACCCTCGCCGACCTTCCTCCTCTGCGCGAGGTCATTGCCCGCCACGGCCTCGCGGCGAAGAAGAGCCTCGGCCAGAACTTCCTCCTCGACGGCAACCTCCTCGATCGCATCGCCCGCGTCCCCGGCCCGCTTGCCGGCACCCACGTCTACGAGGTTGGCCCTGGACCCGGCGGACTGACGCGTGCCCTCCTCCGCGCCGGCGCGCGTGTGACGGCGGTCGAGCGCGACCACCGCGCGCTGCCCGCCCTCGCCGAACTCGCCGCCGCCGCCGACGGTGCGCTGACCGTCGTCGCCGGCGATGCGCTGGCGCAGGACGACGCGGGGATCGCGGCGGGGGCGCGCGTCGTCGCCAACCTGCCATATAACATAGGCACCGCGCTCCTCGTCCGCTGGCTGACCGGCCCATGGCCGCCGTGGTGGGCGAGCCTGACCTGCATGTTCCAGCGCGAGGTCGCCGAGCGCATCGTCGCCGCACCGGGAACTGCCGCCTACGGCCGACTCGCGGTGCTGAGCCAGTGGCGGTCGATCCCGCGGATCGCCTTCGATGTCCCCCGCCAGGCGTTCACCCCGCCGCCGAGCGTGACCTCGGCGGTCGTCCATATTATCCCTACATCGCCGCCGGCCGAGATACCCGTCGCCATGCTCGAACGCCTGACCGCCGCCGCGTTCGGCCAACGCCGCAAGATGCTTCGCGCGAGCCTGCGCGCACTGCCCGGCGGCATCGGGGCGCTGGCCGCCGCCGGTATCGATCCATCGCGGCGAGCCGAGACGCTGACGGTGGCGGAATTCGTCGCGGTGGCGGCGGCGCTGTAGTCGGTTTCAGCGGCGAGGACGCGACCGCAGAGAATCGCTCCGTTCGCGGGGAGGATCGCCCGTCAGTTCTTCGTCTCGACCGGCTTCATCGGCTCGTTGCTCGCGAGCGGGGTCGGCGCAACCTTCGGCGGCGGCGCGGCGAGCGCGGTCTCGAGTTTGCGCGCCTGCGGGCAGTCGCCCTTGCACAGTGTCTTGATCCGGTCGAGGTTGACGCGCGCGCGGGTCGTCGCGCCGCGCGCGATCAGCGCCTCGCCCTGGCCTTCGAGCGCGCCGAGGTCGTTCGGCTGAAGGGCGAGCGCTTCGCGGTAATAGCGGATCGCGCGGCCGGGAAGCGCCAGCGCGTCGTACGCCCGGGCGATACCGGTGAACCCGGCTGCGCTTTTCGGATCGACCGCGAGCGCCGCCTCGAACGCGTCGATCGCTTCGGCCGGCTTCTTCGCCGTCAGCGCTGCGTCGCCGATCGCGAGCCAACGGGTCGCCTGGGGATTCGCGGCGTCGTCGCGCGCCGCACCGATCGCGACCGTGGCGATGGTCCCGGCGACAAGCAGGCAACCCGCGATCGAAAAACTAAGGCGCATGTCGGTTCGCTCCGCCGGCGTGATCGCCGACGTTAGCAGAGGCGTCCCATCCGTGCGATGTGAAATCCGTCGCACCCGTGATCCCCCGGCGTCAGCACCATCGTATCTACGGCCGGGCCGCCCAGAGGGTTGCGAAAGTAGTGATGGTTAAACCCTGGCGACCGCGCGAGGAAGGCGTCGACCTGCGCCTCGCCCTCGTCGCGCAGGAGCGAGCACACGACGTAGACCAGCGCGCCGCCCGGGCGGACGAGCGCCGCGCCGAGATCGAGGAGCCGTGCCTGCTCGGCAACGAGCCGGGCCAGCCGCGCCGGGGGCAGCCGCCACCGCGCCTCGGGATTTCGCCGCCACGTCCCCG
>CAHJWT010000306.1 GCA_903643075.1 Sphingomonadaceae bacterium
ATCTGCACCGGCTGGACGCGGGCGAGGTTGGCGAAGGTCGCCGCCGGATCGCCGCCGGTGGCGACGACCAGCGCGGCGGCGGTCAGCGCGTTCGCCGCCTGGTACGCGCCGATCAGCGGCAGCGCGAGCCGGTGCTCGCGGCCGCGGAAGCGAAGGGTGAGGTCCTGCCCGAGGGTCGAGGTGCGGCGCGCGACGACGGCGAGGACGTCGCCGTCGCGGACCGTGACGCCCTCCGCCGCGACGACGATCGTCGCCAGTCCCCGCGCCGCCGCCGCCGCGATCACCGCCGCCGCGCGCGTGCCGCCGTCGTCGTAGACCACCGCGGTGCCGTCCTCGTCGAGCACCTCGGTGAACAGCCGCAGCTTGGCGGCGAAATAGCTGTCCATGTCGCCGTGGTAATCGAGGTGGTCACGGCTGAGGTTGGTGAACGCCGCCGCGCGGACCGGCAGGCCCTCGGTGCGGTACTGGGCGAGGCCGTGGCTCGACGCCTCGAAGGCGACGTGGGTCAGCCCTTCGCGCGCCAGCCCGCCCATGTTGGCGAGGAAGGTGACGACGTCGGGCGTCGTCAGCCCGGTCGTGACCTGATCGTCGGCGGTGGTTACCCCGAGCGTCCCGATCGACGCCGCGCGGTGGCCGGCGAGGCGCCACAGGTGCCGCGTCAGCTCGACGGTCGAGGTCTTGCCGTTGGTCCCGGTGACGGCGACCGTCGTCGCGGGAAACGGTGCGAAGAAACTGGCTGCCATCTGCGCGAATAGCCGGCGCGGCTCGTCCGCCGACAGATGGGGCGCGCCGGCGACCGCCGCCGACGCCGCCGCGACCACGGCGACCGCTCCCCGCTCGATCGCGGCGGCAATGAAGTCCTCGCCGTTGACCGTCGCGCCGGGAAAGGCCCCGAACACCGTCCCCGGCGCGACCTTGCGGTGGTCGAGGGCGAAGCCGGCGACCGCGCGCGCCGCGTCGTCGGGCGACAGCGCCGTGCCGGGGGGGACGAGGTCGCCGAGCCTCACTCCCCCCGCCTCATTCTTTGTCCGGCGCGTTGGCGACGAGGCCGAGCATTTCCGACACGTCGATGTCGTGCGTCAGGTCGGGGGCGACGCCGAGGTACGGCGCGATCCGCGGCACGATCTTGGCAACGATCGGCGCCGAGACCATGCCGGCGGTCGAGAAGCCGCCGGTTTCGCGCGTCCCGTGCGGCGCATCGAGGAGCGCGATGACCACATAGCGCGGCGCGTCCATCGGGAAGGCGGCGGCGAAGGTGCTGACGTTGACGTGCTTCTCGTAATGCCCGCCCTGCTGCTTCTCGGCGGTCCCGGTCTTGCCGCCGACGCGGTAGCCCGGCGCGTTCGCCTTGCGCCCCGTCCCCGAGGTGACGACCATCCGCAGCAGCGCGCGCATCGCGTCCGAGGTCGACTGCTTGAAGACGCGGTGGCCCGGGATCGGCTGGCCCGGCCGGTACTTGAGCATCGTCGCCGGGTGCCAGACGCCGCCGTTGACCACCGCCGCGTACGCCGTCGCGAGATGGAGCGGGGTCACCGCGATGCCGTGGCCGAAGCCGACCGTCATCGTCGCGATCTCGCCCCAGTTGTTCGCCGGGGGATAGAGGGTGTGGCCGCGCTCCATCAGCTCGCCCGACACCGGCGACAGGAAGCCCAATGCGTCGAGGTAGGCGCGCTGCCGCGTCGCGCCGAGCTCGGCCGCCATGTGGGCGGTGCCGATGTTCGACGAATGGATGAAGATCTCGGGAACCGTCGCCCACTTCCTCAGCTCGTGGCCACGGTCGTCGTGGATGGTGAAGCGGCCGATGTGAATCGGCGCGGTCGCGTCGTACTTCTGGTCCATCGACTTGATCAGCCCGTCGTTGAGGCTCATCGCGATGGTCAGCGTCTTGAACGTCGACCCCAGCTCGTAGACGCCGAGGGTCGCGCGGTCGAAGCGGCTGTTGTCGTCGCTGTGCCCGGCGGCGTTGGGGTTGAACTCGGGCAGCGACGCGAGCGCGACGACCTCGCCGGTCTTGACGTCCATGACCACGCCGGCGGCGCCGAGGGCGCTGAACTTCGCCATCGCGGCGGCGAGTTCGCTCTCGAGCGCCTGCTGGACGCGGCTGTCGAGCGCGAGCTGGACCGGGCGGCCGCGCGTGCCGGGATCGGTCAGGTGGCGATCGACGGCGCGCTCCATGCCGTAGCGGCCGTGGCCGTCGATGTCGGTATAGCCGACGACGTGCGCGGCGAGGTCGGTGTTGGGATAGAGCCGCTCGGCCTCGCGGCGGAGGCTTATCGCCGGCTCGCCGAGCGCGTTGATCGCCGTCGCCTGCGCCGGCAGGACGCGGCGCGTGATGTAGCGGAAGCTGCCGGGGTGGACGAGCTCGAACCGGATCTGCTCCTCGGTCCGCTCGGGGAGGATCGCGGCGAGCTGGCCGGCGAGGACGTCGGGATCGCCGACCAGCTTGCGCGGCGCGACGGTGACGGCGATGGCATCGACCGTGTTGGCCAGCTCGACACCGTTCCGGTCGACGATCTCGCCGCGCGGCGGCAGCGCCGACGGCGGCGCGTCGCTGCTCGGCCGGTCGCTCCCGTGGAGGACGGCGAGGTCGAGCAGGCGCAGGCCGATGACGAGGCACGCGGCGACGAAGAGCAAGAGCGCGACCATCAGGCGCTGGCGCGCGCGGGCGAGCGCCGACTGCCGCTGCCCGGCG
>CAHJWT010000307.1 GCA_903643075.1 Sphingomonadaceae bacterium
CTCGGGCTCGGGGGCAGGGGTCGTCGCCGCCTCGGCTGCCGCAGCGTCGACCTCGGCCTGCTTGGCGGCGGCGGCGTCGGCGCGCTCCTTCGCCTTGTCGCCGGGGACGCCCTTGTTCGGGTTGCTCTTCGCCGCCCGCGTCCGCAAGCCGGCGGCGTCGAGGAAGCGCGCGACGCGGTCCGACGGCTGCGCGCCGACGCCGAGCCAGTGGACGGCGCGCTCGCCGTCGAGCTTGACCCGGTCGGGATTCTCCTTGTTGAGGAGCGGGTTGTAGGTGCCGATCTTCTCGAGGAAGCGGCCGTCGCGGGCGTTGCGGCTGTCGGTGACGACGATGCGGTAGTAGGGCTTCTTCTTCATGCCGCCGCGGGCGAGCCTGATGGCGAGGGACATTCGGTTTCCTTGACGAGTGATTCGAACCGCGCCCCATAGCGACTTTGTCGCGCGAGCGGAAGCCGGGAGGGCGCCCTCCAAGCACTCATCTGTCATGCCCGCGAAAGCGGGGACCCATGAACTCAAAGGTTCGAGGCCATGGGTCCCCGCTTTCGCGGGAATGACAGCGTGAGAAGCACCGCTACCGCCGCCCGAACTTCTGATACCCCGGCGGCAGCTTCGGCATCGGCCCCGCCGGCCCTCCCGCACCGCCGCCGCCGAGCATCCCCGCGATGTCGCCCATCCCCGCGCCGCCCATGCCCATCCGGCCGAGCATCGCGGCCATGCCCTTCATCCCGCCCATCTTCTTCAGGCGCTTCATCGTGCCTTCCATCTCCTGGTGCATCTTCATCAGCTTGTTGACGTCCTGCACCGTCGTGCCGCTGCCCTTGGCGATGCGGATCTTGCGCTTGGCGTTGATCAGGTGCGGCCCGGCGCGCTCCTTCGGCGTCATGCTGCCGATCATCGCCTCCATCCGCCCGAGCACCTTCTCGTCGGGGGCGCCGGCCGCCGCCTTCAGCTTGGCCATGCCCGGGATCATCCCGGCGAGCGCGCCGAGCCCGCCCATCTTCTTCATCTGCTGGAGCTGGGTGCGGAGGTCGTCCATGTCGAACTGGCCCTTGGCCATCTTGGCGGCGAGCTTCTCCGCCGACGCCGCCTCGAACGTCTCGGCTGCGCGCTCGACGAGGCCGACGACATCGCCCATGCCCAAGATGCGCCCGGCGACGCGGTCGGGGACGAACTCCTCGAGCGCGTCCAGTTTCTCGCCGGTCCCTGCGAACTTGATCGGCCGCTGCGTCACCGCGCGCATCGACAGCGCCGCGCCGCCGCGCGCGTCGCCGTCCATGCGGGTGAGGACGATGCCGGTCAGCGGCACCTGCGTGCTGAACGCCGTGGCGACGTTGACCGCGTCCTGCCCGGTCAGGCTGTCGACGACGAGGAGGATCTCGTCCGGCCGGCCCTCGGTGGCGACCGCCTGCATCTCGGCCATCAGCGCGTCGTCGACGTGGAGCCGCCCGGCGGTGTCGAGGAGGAGGACGTCGAACCCCTGCAGCCGCGCCGCCGTCTTCGCCCGCTTGGCGATCTCGACCGGCGACTGGCCGGCGATCACGGGAAGCGTCGCCACGCCGACCTGCTCGCCGAGGACGCGCAGCTGCTCCTGCGCCGCCGGCCGCGCGACGTCCAAGGACGCCATCAGCACCTTCTTGGCGTTCTTGCTCGTCAGCCGCAGCCCGAGCTTCGCCGTCGTCGTCGTCTTGCCCGACCCCTGGAGGCCGACGACCATGACCACCGCCGGCGGCGTCACGCCCAAGTTGAGCGGGGCCGCGTCGCTGCCGAGCATTTCGACCAGCGCGTCGTGGACGATCTTGACGACCTGCTGCCCCGGGGTGACCGAGCGCGTCACCTCGGCCCCGACCGCGCGCGCGGTGACCGCGTCGACGAAGTCCTTGACCACCGGCAGCGCGACATCGGCCTCGAGCAGCGCGATCCGCACCTCGCGCATCGCCGCACGCACATCGAGCTCGCTGAGCGCCCCGCGCCCGCGAAGCTTGTCGAAAACGGAGGTCAGGCGATCGGAGAGGGAGTCGAACATGGAGACGATATAGCGGGGGATGCGGCGCGGCGCGAGGGTCGCCGACCAGACCGGGCAGCGGAACTTCGGCCGCGTTACCGCTCTGTCGACCATGCCGAATAAAAAAATGACCACCGGCCGCTCCAGCGTGACCGAGCAAGTCACCTCGGCTAACTACGCGGCGAGCGGATCGAGACTTCACCGGTCGGACCGCGCGCTACATGAACAGGTCGCGCCGCGAGACAAATGCTCGGCGCGGCGTTAGGCATGTAGTCAGACTCGCTTAGGAAGTGTGTTGATGTCTCACGCCGACGAATACCGGGCTCGTGCGCGCAAAATCCGCGAGTTAGTCAGCACGGTGAGCGGCCCCGCGCGCGTCGACGCCCTGCGGCTGGCCGACGATTACGAGGAGTTGGCCGGCGGACTCGACGGCTCGGCCAAGCCGCAGCAGTCGGGCTTCGCCGAGCAGATCGCCTCGCTGATCGACCAGCACAGCGTCCAGTTGCTGGCGATCAGGACCCGCGAGCTCGAGCTCGAGGCACGGCTGGTCGAGGCGCGCAGCGAACGGATGGTTCTGGAGGCGCGCGTCGACGGCATGCTGGAGGTCAGCAAGCATCTCGCCCGCGCGGCCTTCCTGTCCGGCGCGCACGAGGCCGCGCCGTGACCCGCCCGGCCGTCCGGCCGG
>CAHJWT010000308.1 GCA_903643075.1 Sphingomonadaceae bacterium
TGTCGCAAGCCGCGCGGCGGTGTCGGCGGCGGTCGCCTCCTTGGCGGCGGCGGTCGCCCTGGCGGCGTCGGCGCGCGCGGCGACGAGGCTCGTCTCGTAGCCAGCGAGCGCGACGTCGGCCTGCGCCTTGGCCGCCTCGGCATGGCCGAGGTCGTCGCCGATCACGCCGGCACGGCTGCCGACGACGCGCTCGACTTTGGGCAGCGACGCGCGGACGATCAGATAGAGCAGGGCGAAGACTGCGATCAGCCAGACGATCTGCGGGACGGCGACGTGGGGATCGAACTGGGGCATGAGGTCTCTCCTGCTCCCCTCCCGCTTGCGGGAGGGGTCGGGGGGTGGGGAGTCCGAGCTTCGCGAAAGCCGCTCGTCCCACCCCCGGGCCGGCGCTGACGCGCCGTCTCTCGCCCATCCCGCAAGCGGGAGGGGAGAAAACTACACCACGAACAGCAGGATCAGCGCGACGAGGAAGCTGAAGATGCCGAGCGCTTCGGTCACGGCGAAGCCGAACAACAGGTTCGGCCGCTGCGAGTTCGCTGCCGCCGGGTTGCGCAGCGCCCCCTGGAGGAACAGGCCGAAGATGATGCCGACGCCGAGCGCGGCGAGGCCCATCCCAAAGGTGGCGATGCCGGCGCCGATCAGCTTGGCTGCGGTTGCGTCCATGAATTCAGTCCCTTAGTGCGACAGGTTGATCGAATCGTTGAGGTACACGCACGTCAGCAGCGCGAACACGTACGCCTGCACGACGGCGACGAGGAGTTCGAGCGCGTAGAGCGCGACGTTCATCGCCAGCGGCAGGATGCCGAGCACGGCGAACAGCCCGCCGGCGAGACCGAGGCTGACGATGAAGCCGGCGAAGACCTGGAGGAGGATGTGGCCGGCGGTCATGTTGGCGAACAGGCGGACGCTGAGCGTCAGCGGGCGCGACAGGAACGAGATCAGCTCGATCAGCACGATCAGCGGCAGCAGGACGATCGGCGTCTGCGGCGGCACGAACAGCTCGAAGAAGTGGAGGCCGTGGCGGGCGAAACCGATCGCGACGCACAGCAGGAAGATGAACGCGGCGAAGGCGAAGGTGACCCAGATGTGGCTGGTGACGGCGAAGGCGAACGGCAGCAGCCCGAGGATGTTAGCGAACAGGATGAAGACGAACAGCGCGAAGATGAACGGGACGTAGGCGCGCCCCGACCGCCCGATGTTCTCGTCGACCATGCCGACGATGAACTCGTGGATCATCTCGACCGCCGCCTGCCAGCGGCCCGGAATGATCGTCGCGCGGCGCATGCCGAGCGTCAGGAACGCCCACACGCCGAGCAGGGTGATCAGCATGAACAGCGACGCGTTGGTGAACGACACGTCGTAGCCGAGCGTCGTCGCCGGCAGCATCCGGTGGATTTCGAACTGTTCGAGCTGCGGCTTGTACACGTCAATCCTCGGGGTCGTCGGGCACCGATGGGGGCGTCGGCGCGGCGTCGACCAGCTTCTGTTCGGCGGCGACCGCGCGGAACAGGCTGAGGAACCCCGCCGCCAGACCCAGCAGCATGAACAGCAGCAGCAGCCACGGCTTGGTGCCCAACCAGCGGTCGAGCTGCCAGCCGATGGCGCTGCCGACGACGGTCGTGATCACGATCTCCAGCGCGAAGCGGAAACCCTGACCCATGGCTCCGCCCGCCATGCGCACGGGGTCGGCCGGCGTGTTGCGCGCCCTGGCGGCGGCCAGGCGAGCCGCGAGATCAGCGGGCTCGTCGGTCGGACGCGGGCGGTTCACCGGGATCCCCAGACGGATGGCGGGAACAGCCCCGCGCCGCCCCGGCAGCGAGCCGCCGAGGCGAGGACGCTGTAGGGGAGCGGGGCGCGAGGTGTCAACCGCAACACTCCCCTCCCGCGGGCGGGAGGGGAGATCACTCCGCCGCGAGCAGCCGTTCCGCGCCGCCGAGGTCGACCGACACCAGCTGCGACACCCCCGGCTCGGCCATCGTCACGCCGTACAGGCGGTGCATCCGGCTCATCGTGACGGCGTTGTGGGTGACGATCAGGAAGCGCGTCGCGGTCGTCGCCGCCATGTGGTCGAGGAGGTCGCAGAAGCGTTCGACGTTGGCGTCGTCCAAGGGCGCGTCGACCTCGTCGAGAACGCACAGCGGCGACGGGGTGGTCAGAAACAGCGCGAAGATCAACGCGGTGGCGGTCAGCGCCTGCTCGCCGCCCGACAGCAGGGTGAGAGACTGGAGCTTCTTGCCCGGCGGCTGCGCCATGATCTCGAGGCCGCTGGTAAGGGGGTCGTCCGATTCGACCAGCGCGAGGTGCGCCGCACCGCCGGTGAACAGCGTCGCGAACAGGTCGCGGAAGTGGGTGTTCACGGTCTCGAACGCGGCGAGCAGGCGGACGCGGCCCTCGCGGTTCAAGGCGCCGATGCCGCCGCGCAGGCGCGCGACCGCGGTATCGAGCTCGGCGCGCTCGGCCGCGGTCGCGTCGAGTGTCGCGGTCAGCTCGGCGAGCTCGACGTCTGCGCGGAGGTTGACCGGGCCGAACGCCGCGCGCTCGGCGGTCAGTCGCACGACCTCTGCGGCGAGCGCGTCGGCATCGCCGGGAGCGTCGTCCTCCGTGTCGTGTTCGCCGGCGGGGACCAG
The DNA here is from genome assembly GCA_903643075.1 of Sphingomonadaceae bacterium. Classification (GTDB taxonomy): domain Bacteria; phylum Pseudomonadota; class Alphaproteobacteria; order Sphingomonadales; family Sphingomonadaceae; genus Polymorphobacter_B. Next base: position 2,628 of record CAHJWT010000308.1, read on the forward strand.
CGCTGGCGGCGACGCGCCGAAACGCTCGCCGCTCGCCGCCTCGATCTCGCGGCGGCGCTC
>CAHJWT010000309.1 GCA_903643075.1 Sphingomonadaceae bacterium
CGGCGCTGCGGCGGCCCGGCGATCCGGCCGCGCCGTCGCTGCCGCGGACGCCGACGATGGCCGACGGCGAAGAATATTGGTTCGCCGCCAAAATCCACCTCGGCGACCGGCTGTTCGCGGTCGCACGCTCCCTGCCGACGGGCGCGGTTTCGCCGCCGGTTGCGCTGTCCGACGGCGTCCACCTGCTCGCGATGGCGAAGAACGTCGCCCCCGTCCCGCCGCCGTTCGCGGCCGTGCGCGACAAGGTGCTCGCCGCCTACATCAAGGCGCAGGCGGCGACGCTCACCGGGGCCAACGGCCGCTTCCTGCGCAAGCGCGCCGACATCCAGATCGCGCCGGGCTTCGCGTGAAGGCGCTGCTCGCCATCCTCGCGCTGCTGTGGGCGGCAACGGCGGTGGCGCATACCCGCAGCGAATCGCACAGCGCGTGGACGATCGACGGCCCCATCGTCCATCTCGCCTTCAGCGTCGCCGATCGCGAGGCGGCGCGGATCACCGGCGGCAAGCCCGACGACGCCGCGCTGCTCGCCTACCTGGCGCCGCGGCTCGGCGTCGACAGCGGGGGACATGCGTGCCGCGCCGTCGCCCCGCCGCGGACGGTCGTCGCCGCGCCGGGGTTCCGTCGCGCCGAGTTTCAGTTCGCCTGTCCCGGCGCGACCGACCTCCACTTGCACGACACCGCCTTCTTCGCGCTCATCCCGACGCACATCAACTTCGCGCAGATCCAGCGGCAGGGCGGCGACTTCGCCGAGCAGATCGTCGCCGCGGGCGACCTACCGCTTGCGGTCGGCGACACCGGCGGCGGTCTGGCGAGCGCCGGCTTCTTCCGCTTCGTCGGCATGGGGGTGATGCACATCTTCACCGGCGTCGACCACATGTCGTTCCTCGTCGGGCTGGTGCTGATCTCGCGCCGGCTCCGCGACCTGATCTTCGTCGTCACCGGCTTCACCCTCGGCCACAGCCTGACGCTGGCGCTCGCGGTGACGGGCGTCATCCGGCCGCACGCCGAGTTCATCGACGCGCTCGTTGCGCTGACCATCGCGCTGATCGGCGCGGAGAACATCTCGGTCGCCAGCGGCCGGCCGGGCGCGGTCGCGCTCGGCACCGGCGTCGCGCTCGCGGCGATGGCGGGGCTCCGCCTCGCCGGCATCGGTCTGCTGCCGCCGCTGCTGCTGATCGGTGCGGCGCTGTTCGCGGTCAACTACTTGCTGTTCGCCGGCCACCTGCGCGACGCCGGGCGCATCCGGCTGGTGGTGACGCTCGTCTTCGGCCTGATCCACGGCTTCGGCTTCGCCGCCGATCTGCTCCAGGAGCGGCTGCCGCCCGCCAAGCTCGCCGAGATTCTCGTCGGCTTCAATCTCGGCGTCGAGATCGGTCAGCTGACGATCGTCCTGCTGCTGACCGGCGCGACCGTCCTCCTCGCCCGCCGCCACCTGACGCTGCCGCGGCCGATCGTCACCGACGTCCTCGCGTCGGCGCTCGTCGGCGTCGGCACCTTCTGGTTCATCGGCCGCAGCTTCGCCGCGTGACCGAGTGTAACGTGGCGAAAACCGTAAAGAACATGACGCAGCGGAAGACGCCGGCATGATCGCCGCGACCGCCGCCAGCGCAGCGCTGATCGACGACGAGGAAGGACCAACGATGCCGGGGGACAAGCAATGACGATGGCCGAGGTCAGCGACTGGCTGACGAAGACGCCAGTGAGCCACGTCATCGGCCGGACCTTCTGGGTCGTGCCGGTGGTCCAGAGCGTCCATATCCTCGCCATCGCCGTCGTCATGGCGTCGATCGCGATGCTCGACCTCCGCCTTGCCGGGATGCTCGGGCGCGAGCAGTCGATGCAGGATCTGACGCGGCGCTTCTATCCGTGGATTTGGGGGGCGCTTGTCGTCCTCTTCCTGACCGGGCTGATCATGATCATGTCCGAGCCCGGGCGCGAGCTGCTCAATTGGGTGTTCTGGACGAAGATGGCGCTGATCGTCGGTGCGGTGCTGTTCACCGCGCCGGTCCAGCGCCTGCTCGAGGACGTCCGCTACCGCGACCTGCCGCGCGCGAAACGGGTGACGATCCGCCTGTGCGCCTTCGCCTCGCTCGTGCTGTGGGTCGGGGTCGTCACCTGCGGCCGCTGGATCGCCTATGCCGGAGACCGGACATGACCCTTCTCGACCTAGCCCGGACCGTCGAGAATTGGCCGTCGTCGGTCGCGATCGCCGAATCCGAATGGATGTTCCCGACGATCGAGACGGTCCACGTCCTCGCGCTGACCCTCGTCGTCGGCTCGATCGCGATGCTCGATCTCCGCTTGCTCGGCGTGACGACGCGCAAGCTCGGCGTCATGCAGCTGGCCGACGAGGTGCTGCCGTGGACGTGGGGCGCCTTCGTCGTCGCCCTGCTGTCGGGATCGCTCATGGTCACCTCGGCGGCGACCAAATACTACAACAACATCCCGTTCCGGATGAAGCTGGTGTTGCTCGCCGCGGCGGGGGTCAACATGGCGATCCTCCACTTCACGACGTGGCGCGCGGTCCATGACTGGAACTACACCTTGCCGACGCCGCGCGCGGCGCGCATCGCGGCGACGCTCAGCCTCGTCTTCTGGATCGGCGTCGTCTTCGCCGGGCGGTGGATCGGCTTCGTCAAATGATCCCGGCGCGCCGCCTCGGCGCGGCCGGCCC
>CAHJWT010000310.1 GCA_903643075.1 Sphingomonadaceae bacterium
CGCCGCCGCGCCGGCCGGGGGCAAGGCGGCGGCGAAGGCGGCGCGCGCCTTTCTGGCCGACTCGCTGGCCAGCGCCAACTGGCTCGTCCGCGCCCTCGACCAGCGCGCACGGACGATCGTCCGCGTCGCGACCGAGCTGGTCAAGCAGCAGCAGACGTTCTTCGAGGCCGGGGTCGAGCACCTGAAGCCCCTGACGCTGCGCGCCATCGCCGAGGCGATCGAGATGCACGAATCGACCGTCAGTCGCGTCACGTCGAACAAGTACCTCCAGTGCGAGCGCGGGCTGTTCGAGATGAAGTACTTCTTCACCAGCGGCATCGCGTCGAACGACGGCGGCGAGGCGGCGTCGGCGCTCGCCGTCAAGGACCGCATCGCCCGCCTGATCGCGGCCGAGCCCGCCGCGGTGCCGCTGTCCGACGACAAGCTGGTCGACCTCCTCCAGGCCGAGGGCTTCGACATCGCCCGGCGGACGGTCGCCAAGTACCGCGAGGCGCTCGGCCTCGGCTCGAGCGTCGCCCGGCGGCGAGCCAAGCTACTGGCGGCGGCGGCTTGACTGGTTCGCGACTAGACTAGCGGGATGACATCCGGCGCCGCCGCTGATACGACCGACGAGCTGTTGGGGGGCCCTGATGACTTTGACTTCCGCCGCCCGCATCGCGGCTGCTGCGATCCTGCTGGCTTCCGTCGCGGCCCGCGCTGACGCGGTCAGCGACTGGTTCGAGTTCGCCGGCGCAGTCTACGATGCGGGGCATGTCGCCGACGCGCCGTTCGACGTCGACGTCTATCTGTCGGGCACCCGGACGACGCTCGCCATGTTCGAAGCGGCCGACAGCGTCGACCGCCGCTACGCATCCTTCCTCCACGTCGCGCCGGCCGCCCACGGAGCCTCGGGACCGGCCGCCGTCGCGACCGCGGCGCATGACGTCCTGCTCGCCGCCTTCCCCGCCGCGAAGGCGGCGATCGAGGACCGCTACACCCTCGCCCTGGCGGATGAACGCGACGGACCGGGCAAGGACGCCGGTATCGCCGCGGGTCATGCCGCCGCCGCGGCGGCGCTCAAGGCTGGCGGGCTCGATCCGCAGGCCAGCCTCGCGCCGTTCTGGCCGGCGGGCCGGCCCGGGCAATGGCTTGCGACGACCCCGACCGTGCTCGACCCGCACTACGCCGCGATGAAGCCGTGGTTGATGGCATCGGCGACCGCGTTCCGGCCCGGACCGCCGGTCGCGCTCGACTCGGCGCGGTGGTTGAAGGATGTCGACGAGGTCCGCCGGCTGGGGAGCAAGGCGAGCACGGAGCGTTCGGCGGCCGACACCATCCGCGCAAAGTTCTGGGTCGCGGCGAACCCGACTTCGGCCCTGCGCGCCGTCGCGGCGCAGCCGGGGCGCAGCCTGGCGAAGAACGCCCGCTTCTATGCGATGTATTCGCTCGCCAGCGACGACATGGGCATCGCGCTGGTCGAGGCGAAGCTGCATTACGCTTTCTGGCGGCCGATCACCGCGATCCGTGCCGGCGGCGGCAATCCGGCGATCGTCGCCGACCCGCTGTGGGAACCGTTGCTGAAGACGCCGCTCCACCCCGAATATCCGTGTGGCCATTGCATCAATGCCGCCGTCACCGCCGCGGTCATCGACGCCGAAGGGGTGCCAAAATCGGGCCTCCCATTCAGCAACGACAAAATGCCCGGCGTCGTCGTCACCGTCGCGACGACCGCCGACTACGTCCGGCAGGACTCGTTCAGTCGCATCGCCGGCGGGGTTCACTTCCGCTCGTCGGCCGAGGCGAGCGAAGCGATGGGCCGTCGGATCGCGGCGAACACGCTGAGCAAGTTCGCTCAGCCGCTCTAGTCGATCGCCGCGTCATCCCACTTCGTCGGTGGAAAATGCTCGGCCAGCCACGCCGTCACGATCGCGGCCACCCGCGCCTCGACCGCACCCCACCACAGCCAGTGGCCGACCCCGGTCAGTTCGTGGTAATCGACCTGCGCCAGCCGGCGCGCCGTCGCCCGCGCGATGCCTGCCGGCGTGATCCGGTCGCGTTCGCCGACAACGACCAGCGCCGGCATCGTCAGCCGGGCGTGATCGACGGCGAACGCCGGCGCGTGCGCGAGGAAGGGCAGCGCCATCTCATAGAGCGCGCGTCCCGAATCCCACACCAGCGCGGCGATCTCGGCCGCGGCAACGTCGTCGGGGACCTCGTTGTAGATGCCCCAGCGGGCGCGGGCGGCGTCGATCAGGGTCGGTGACCGCCACCAGTGTCGGCGCGTGATGACGCCAAGCAACGTCCGCACGGGGTCGAGGGCCGGCACATTGGTCGTCGCCGTCGCGGCCGGCGAGAACAGCATCAGCCCGGCCGCGCCGACCCGCGCCGCGACGGCCTGGGCGAGGAACCCGCCCATGCTGTGCCCGGCGACGATCACCGGGCCGGGCAGGCGCGCGATCTCGGCGGCGAGGAAGGCGATGTAGTCCTCGATGCCGAGCGTCGCGAGTTCGGGCGGCGGCGGCAGGTCGCGGGTGCGGTCGTGGAACGGCAGCGCCGGCGCGTGGGTCGTGTAGCCCGCCGCTTCCAGTGTCCGGCGCAGCCCCATGAAGGTCGCCGGCGTCGACCACATGCCGTGGATGAGGACGATCGGCGGCGGGGCCGCCGCGACGGCCGGCAGCGGCGGCGCTGCGGCAA
>CAHJWT010000311.1 GCA_903643075.1 Sphingomonadaceae bacterium
CGCCGCGCCGACCCGCGCGCGGACGGTGGCACTGTCGTCGGCCGGCGGCGGCAGGGTCAGGTCGGCGGCGCTGACCGCGGCGACGTCGACGTGGAGGTCGATCCGGTCGATCAGCGGCCCCGACACCCGGCTCTGGTAGTCGGCCGCGCAGCGCGGCGCGCGGGCGCAGGCGAGACTCGCGTCGGCGAGGTGCCCGCACCGGCATGGGTTCATCGCCGCGATCAGCTGGACGCGCGCCGGGTAGGTGACGTGAAGCGCGGCGCGGCTGACGGTGATGTGGCCGGTCTCGAGCGGCTGGCGCAGCGAGTCGAGCACCGGCCGCTGGAACTCGGGCAGCTCGTCGAGGAACAGGACGCCGAGGTGGGCGAGGCTGACCTCGCCCGGCCGCGCGCGGCTGCCGCCACCGACCAGCGCCGGCATCGACGCGCTGTGGTGCGGGCTGCGGTAGGGGCGCGACCGGCGCAGACGGCCGCCCTCGAGTTCGCCCGCCATCGACGCGACCATCGACACCTCGAGCGCCTCGGCCGGGGTCAGGTCGGGGAGGATGCCCGGCAGGCACGCGGCGAGCAGCGACTTGCCCGACCCCGGCGGCCCGCTCATCAGCAGGTTGTGGCCCCCCGCGGCGGCGATCTCGAGCGCGCGCTTCGCCGTCTCCTGCCCCTTGACCTCGCCGAGGTCGGGACCGCCGCGGACGATCTCGGCGACGCTGCGGACCGGCGGCGACAGGAGCTGCGTCCCCTTGAGGTGGTTGATCAGCGACAGCAGGTCGGGCGCGGCGACGACGTCGACCTCGCCGGCCCACGCCGCCTCGCCGCCCTGCGTCGCCGGGCAGATCAGCCCGAGGTCGGCCCCCGCGGCGAACAGCGCGGCGAGAAGGACGCCCGGGACCGGCGCGACGCGGCCGTCGAGCCCCAGCTCGCCGACGACGAGGAAATCGCTGAGCATCTCGGTGTCGACAACACCCATCGCCGCGAGCAGCCCGAGCGCGATGGCAAGGTCGTAGTGCGATCCCTCCTTGGGCAGGTCGGCGGGCGACAGGTTGACGACGATCCGCTTCGGCGGCAGCGCGAGGCCGATCGCGTCGAGCGTCGCCTGGACACGCTCGCGGCTCTCCTTGACCGCCTTGTCGGGCAGGCCGACGATGATGAAATTGGCCTGGCCCCCGGCGACCTGCACCTGGACGTCGACGGCGCGCGCCTCGAGCCCGAGGAACGCGACCGTGCCGACGTGTGCGACCATCCGAACGCCCCCTGACCCGGCGGCGACTGTAGCGGCCCGGCGCGACCCTGCAACCGCGCCGCCATGGCGCGGTCTGCGGCCACGCGCCGCGTCAGGGGCGGCCGCGCGAAAACCGTTGCACGGCGGTCGGAATGTCGACCCAGTCGTGCCGCCGCTCCTCCCACACCGAGCGGAGCGGGCGCATCGCCGCGACGTCCTCAAACAGGCCGAGGGGGATGCCGGTGACATCGGGGTTCTTCGTGCCACGCATGGTGACCGTCGTCCCGCAGTCGGGGCAGAAGAGGTGGTCGAAGGTCCCCCCGAGGTCGGTCGGCCGGGTAAATCGTTTCGCCTCGCCGGTAAGCGTCACCTGATCATGCGGATAGTAAGCCGCCGCGCCGAACGGCGATCCGGACCGCTTCTGGCAGGCGCGGCAATGGCACGCGACGACGGCCGCCGTCGGACCGGGCACCTCGGCGCTGAGCTGGCCGCATTGGCACGAGGCCTTCATGCGTCTCGGGGTAGCCGGCGATGGCGGCGCGGGCAAGACGCTGCCGCAAGCGCGCGACCCTACGCTGCGGCCGACCTGACGCGCCGGCGGGCCGCGATCCCGATCAGCCCGAAGCCGGTAACGAGGAGTGCCCAGCTGGCGGGCTCGGGCACCGTCCCGATGTTGGCCCCGATATTGGCGATGTCGGGACCGAGACCGGCACTGTCCGGCGTGACGGCGAGGAAGCCGGTGATCAGCGTCCCCGTGCCCTGCGCCAGCGTATCGCCCGACCCGGCCTTGGCGATGATCCACGGGTGGGTGATGTAAGTCGGCTGGACATAGTCGCTCGTCGCGCCGAGCGTCTTGTAGAACACCCGGTCCGCGCTGTAGTTGATCCAGTAGACGTCGACCGCGTAGCTCAGGTGGTTGACGAAATCGATCGACGCCGGCGTCGTCCCCGAGGTCGACTGGCCGACCGTGTCGAGCGCCACCGGATCGAGCTGGGCGAGGACGACGGCGTTGGCCGTCGACGCGCCGATGGCCACGACGGCGGCGGCAACCAGATTGACTTTGCGCATGTTCGCTCCTGACTGCAATCGTTCGGATTTGGCTAAGCAAGTTTTACGCCAGATTACGGAGTGAACAAAGTCGAGCGCTTAGCCACCTTGGGCGGTGGCAAGTGTAAGGAAATCCGACAGTTGGTGGAGTACTGCAGAACATGCCCGCGGATCGCCGCCCAACTGATGCCACAGCCGTCGGGCAGGCCGTGGTCATGCGCCTCCTGCCGGTCCTCGTGTTCGTCGCCGCGTGTGCGCCCGCCGCGCATCGTTTCACCACCGTCGCCGCGACGAAGGCCAGCCCCGACGGCCGGCTCGTCGCCGCCGAGGTGTGGGACGAGCACGGGCCGGGCCAGCCGCACGTCAGCGGCATCGTCGTCGCGGCGGCGGGAGCCGATCCGCGCG
>CAHJWT010000312.1 GCA_903643075.1 Sphingomonadaceae bacterium
AGCCCGATGGCTGACGCCGACCCCCGCGCGCCGGGGCCGGGCAGCCGCGAAGACCGACTTCCCCACACCCCGGCCCCCTCCCCTGAGGGAGAGGGGGAGCAGCGCGTCGCGGCGACCGGCGACCCGGCCGCCGATCCCGGTCGCGCCAGCCCGTCACGGCCGTTCATCGCGCGGCCGGTAGCGACCGCGCTGCTGATGATCGCGATCGTGCTCGCGGGTGCGGTCGGGTTCAAGCTGCTGCCCTTGGCCGCGCTGCCGCAGGTCGACTTCCCGACGATCCAGGTGACGACCGGCTATCCCGGTGCGTCGCCCGACGTGATGGCGGCGACGGTCACTGCGCCGCTCGAACGCCAGTTCGGCCAGATGGAGGGCCTCAAGCGGCTGTCGTCGGTCAGCTCGGGCGGCACGTCGGTCGAGACGCTCCAGTTCGACCTCGGCTTGCCGCTCGACGTCGCCGAGCAGGAGGTGCAGGCGGCGATCAACGCGGCGACGTCGCTCCTGCCCGCCGACCTGCCCGCGCCGCCGGTCTATGCCAAGGTCAACCCCGCCGACGCGCCGGTGCTGACGCTGGCAGTGACCAGTGCGACGCGGCCGCTGACGCAGGTCCAGAACATCGTCGACCAGCAGCTCGCCGCCAAGATCGCGCAGGTCGGCGGCGTCGGCCAGGTAACGCTGTCGGGCGGCGCGCGGCCCGCCGTCCGCATCCAGGCGAACACCCAGCTGCTCGCGAGCTACGGCATCGCCTTCGACACGCTGCGGACGGCGATCGCGGCGGCCAACGCCAACGGCGCGAAGGGCAGCTTCGACGGCACCGCCGAGGCGTTCACCATCGACGCCAACGACCAGCTCGCGACCGCCGACGAATACCGCGACCTGATCGTCGCCTATCGCAACGGTGCCCCGATCCACCTGCGCGACGTCGCCACCGTGATCGACGGCGCGGAAAACACGCGATTGGGCGCGTTCGTCGGGACGCAGCCGGCGATCGTCGTCAACGTTCGCCGCCAGCCCGGCGCGAACGTCATCGCGACAATCGACGCGGTCAACGCGCTCCTCCCCGAGCTGCGCGCCGGCATCCCTGCCGACGTGAGCGTGCGGACGCTCGCCGACCGGACAACCGGCATCCGCGCATCGGTCGGCGACGTCGAGTTCGAACTGCTCTTCGCCGTCGGCCTCGTCGTCCTCGTAATCTTCGCCTTCTTGGGCAGCTTTCCGGCGACGATCATCGCGTCGATCGCGATGCCGATCTCGCTGATCGGGACGTGCGGGGTGATGTACCTGCTCGGCTACAGCCTCAACAACCTGACGCTGATGAGCCTGACGATCGCGACCGGCTTCGTCGTCGACGACGCGATCGTCGTCATCGAGAACATCAGCCGCCACATCGAGGAGGGAATGAAGCCGTACGCCGCCGCGGTCCAGGGCGCGGCCGAGATCGGTTTCACCATCATCAGCCTGACGGTATCGCTGATCGCCGTCCTCATCCCGCTCCTCTTCATGGGCGATGTCGTCGGCCGGCTGTTCCGCGAGTTCGCCGTCGCGCTCGCGGTGACGATCGTCATCTCGGCGATCGTCGCCCTGACGCTGGTGCCGATGATGTCGGCGCGGCTCCTGAGGTCACACGGCAGCGAGAGCGGGCTGGCGCGGCGGACGCAGGCGGTGTTCGACCGCGTCGTCGGCCGCTACGACCGGGCGCTGACGTGGGTGCTCGACCATGGCGCGATCACGCTGCTGGTCTTCGCCGTGACGCTGGTCGTCACCGTCGTGCTCTACGTCGTCATCCCCAAGGGGCTGTTCCCGGTCCAGGACACGGGGCAGGTCGAGGCGACGGTGCGGACGGCGCAGGCGGTCGCCTACGACCGCGCGGGAACGCTGCAGAACGAGGTCGCGCAGGCGCTCAGCCGCGATCCGGCGGTCGCCAGCCTGTCGTCGTACCTCGGCGTCGACGGGGTCAACGCGACGCAGAACGAGGGCCGGCTCCTCATCAACCTGAAGGCAAAGGGCGACCGCGGCGGCAGCCTGAGCGAGGTCCTCGACCGCCTCGGCCGCCGCGCGCGGAGCGTCGCCGGAACGACGGTGTGGTTCCAGCCGGTCCAGGACCTGTCGATCGACGCCGAGACCGGCCCGACGACGTACCGCGCCAGCCTGACCGGCGCGACCACCGCCGACGTGACGGCGTGGTCGGACAAGCTGAGCGCGGCGATGCGGGGATCGGCCAAGCTGGGTGCGGTGGTCAACGACGTCCAGCCCGACGGCCTGTCGGCGTACGTCGACATCGACCGCGACACCGCGTCGCGCCTCGGCATCACCGCCGACGCGGTCGACAACGCGCTCTACAACGCCTTCGGCCAGCGGATCATCTCGACGATCTTCACCCAGTCGAACCAGTACCGCGTCATCCTCGAGGCGCTCCCCGGCCAGATGACCGGGCTGCAAGGGCTGGGCGACCTCCAGCTCCAGTCGGCAACCGGCCGCGCCGTGCCGCTCAGCGCCATCGCGAGGATCGTGCCGCGGCGTGTGCCGCTGGCTATCACCCACGTCGCGCAGTACCCGGCGTCGACGATCGGCTTCGACCCCGCGCCGGGCGTCAGCCTCGGCGGCGCGGTGCAGGCGGTCAAGGACGCGGCGGCGGCGGTCGGCCTGCCGGCGACGGTCGGCCTGACCTTCCTC
>CAHJWT010000313.1 GCA_903643075.1 Sphingomonadaceae bacterium
GGCGCGCGGGTGATCGACGCCGGCCGCGGCTACGGCCGCGCGTGCCTCGCCGGCGCGACCGCCGCGACGACCGACCTGATCGTCTTCATGGACGGCGACGGCGCCGACGATCCCGCCTTCCTTGGCCGGCTCGTCGCGCCGGTCCGCGCGGGCGACGCCGATTTCGTCATCGGCTCGCGCTGGCGCGGGAGGCCGGCCAAGGGCAGCCTGTTGTTCCACCAGGTCGCCGCCGGGCTCGTCATCGGGACCGCGCTCCGCCTGCTCTACGGCGTCGCCTACACCGACATGTGCGCCTTCCGCGTCATCCGCCGCGACACGCTGCTGGCCTTGGGGATGCGCGAGATGACCTACGGCTGGAACCTCGAGATGCAGCTCCGCGCGGCGCGGTCGGGCCTGCGCGTCCGCGAGATCGCGGTCGACAACCGGCCGCGGCTCGGCGGCACGTCGAACGTGGCCGGCAGCGTGCGCGGCAGCCTGCGCGCGGCGCGGCAGATCCTCTCGACCTTCGTCCGGCTGGTCGTCGCGCGGTAGCGGCGCGCCCGGCCCGGCATTGCCGGCTCCCGCAGCCGCCGCTGCCGGTGTAACGGTTGCCGAGCCGCGGCCGAATAAACCGCAACGCGCCGCACGTGGCGCAAGATCGAGCCGTCGACCCGGAGGCGTCGGCCGCATGAAGGGGCTGTCGACGTGGGCGAAGCGGCATCAGCGGCACATGATCCGTCTCCCGCCATCACCCCGGCGATGTGGGGCGCGACGCTCTCGGCGCCGCCATCGCTGTCGAGCGACGGCTGGTCGAGCGCGATGCTGCGCCACTGGCGCGATACCTCGCCCGACATGGAGCAGCCGCCGCTCGACCACCACTATATCGTCCTCCATCTCGGCGGGGCCAAGCGCGTCCATCGCCGCTCGCCGGTCGCGGCGACGGTCGCCGACGTCGCCGCCGGGTCGCTCACCACCGTCGCCGCGGGCACCGCGTATCGCTGGCGGACCGAAGGCCCGATCGAGTTCGCCCACCTCTATCTGCCGTGTACGCAAGTCATCGCGGTCGCGGCCGAGATGGGGGTGAACCAGGCGGCAGGCATCACCCTCACCGACCGTATCGGCTGCCGCTCCGACCGGCTCGAGACGCTGTTCCGGCTGATGCTGCAGGAGGTCGGACAACCGCGCCACGCGTCGGCATTCCTGATGGACCTGCTGCTCCACAGCTTCACCGTTGATCTCGTCCGCCACCATGCGTCGGTCGTGCCGACCACGCCGGCACGGCACGCGATGGCCCCGCACCGCCTCCGCCGGGTGCTCGATCACATCGAGACCAACTTCGCCGACGACCTGCGGCTGGCCGATCTCGCCGCGCTCGCCGGCACCAGCCCCTATCACTTCAGCCGCGCCTTCCGGCACGAGACCGGCCAGCCGCCGTACCGCTATCTCGTGTCGCGCCGGATCCATCACGCCGGCGATCTGCTGACGCGGACGGCGCTGCCGATCGAGACGGTCGCGCGGCGCTGCGGATTCAACTCGCCGCGCCAGTTCGCCGCCGCCTTCCGGCAACACGTCGGCGTGTCGCCGAGCGGGTTCCGGCGGGCGAACTGAAAATTCTACCGGTCTGCCGGTAACCGACGATTCGCGTCGCGGCAAAGCCGCGCCGTCGGACGGGACAGGCGGGTTGGTCCCGCCGCCCCGCCGGCCGGCTTGGCGCGAGTCCGCGCCTAACGAGAGAACGCGAAGGGCGTTCGCCCGTTAGGCTCAGCCGCGCCTACGCGGCGCCGGCACCGGGCCGGACATCGCGCTTCTCGACGATCCGCGCACTCTTGCCGCTGCGGCCGCGCAGGTAATAGAGCTTCGCCCGGCGGACGACGCCGCGACGGACGACCTCGATCGATTCGATGTTCGGCGAATACAGCGGGAAGACGCGCTCGACGCCCTCACCGAAGCTGATCTTGCGGACGGTAAAGCTGCTGCCCATCGCCCTGTTCGACCGCGCGATGCACACGCCCTCGTACGCCTGAACGCGGCTGCGGTCGCCCTCGACGACCTTGACCCCGACGCGCAGCGTGTCGCCGGCGCGGAACTGGGGGATCGGTTTGGCCGCGGTGAACTTGGCGATCTGCTCGGCCTCGAGCGTCTGGATGAGATTCATCTCATTCGTCCTCTTCTGTCCGCGCGCCAGAGGGCGACCGACCCCGAGCGCCGAGATGGCGCTCCCACAGGTCCGGCCGCCGTAGCCGTGTGTCCGCCTCGGACCGCGCCTGCCGCCATGCGGCGACCTTCGCGTGATCCCCCGATCGCAGGACTTCGGGGATCGCCCGGCCCTCCCAAACGGCAGGCCGGGTATAGTGCGGATATTCGAGGAGGCCGCTTTCGAAGCTCTCGCTGTCCCCGCTGAGGGCCGCGCCCATTACGCCGGGAAGCAGCCGGACGCAAGCATCGAGAAGGACGATCGCTGCCGGCTCGCCGCCCGACAGGACGTAGTCGCCGACGCTGATCTCCTCGATCGCGGCGGGCCCGTCGAACAGCCGCTCGTCGAACCCCTCGAACCGGCCGCAGACGAGGGTGATGCCCGGCCCGGCGGCGAGGGCGCGGACCCGCGCCTGGGTCAGCGGCGTGCCGCGGGGGGTGAAGGCGAGCCTCGGCTGCACCCCGCCGCTGCCTGCGACCGCGGCGGCGACGAC
>CAHJWT010000314.1 GCA_903643075.1 Sphingomonadaceae bacterium
CGGCGGGCTGCCGACGCCGCCGTTCGCGCAGGCGCGGCGGCAGTGGTACCACTGGTTCCAGGCGACCGCGCGGGGTGCCGAGGCGGTCGCCGCCGACCCGGCCGGGTTCGCGCGGATCATGTGGGACACGTGGTCGCCGCCGGACTGGTACTCCCCGGCGACGTTCGACGCGGTGGCCCGGTCGTTCGCCAACCCGGACTGGGTCGCCGTCACGCTCCATTCGTACCGCGCGCGGTGGGACGAGGCGAAGCCCGACCCGCGCAGCGCCGCGCTCGAACACAAGGTCAAGGCGACGAGGCGGCTGGCAACGCCGACACTCTACCTCCACGGCGCGGTCGACGGGGTCAATCCGCCGTCGACCGCCGCCGCCATGCCGGCGAAGTTCACCGGCCCGTTCGCGATGGTCGAGCTGCCCGGCGTCGGCCATTTTCCGACGCGCGAGGCCCCGGCGGCGGTGACGGAGGCGCTACTGCGGCATTTCGCGGTGTAGATCCTCCCCGCTCGCGGGGAGGATCAGTCGTACCGCTCGGGCAGGTACGCATCGTTCGCCCGGTCGCTGAACTTCGTCGTCGTCTTGTGGAAAGTCAGCGGCACCGTGCCGGTCGAGCCGTGGCGCTGCTTGGCGACGATGATCTCGGCCAATCCGTGGAGCTTCTCGGCGCGGTCCTTCCACTTGGCGTACTTGTCGACGTCCTCCTCGTCGGGTTGCTTCATCGCGTGGTAGTATTCCTCACGGTAGATGAAGAGAACGATGTCGGCATCCTGCTCGATCGTTCCCGATTCGCGCAGGTCGGCGAGTTGCGGCCGCTTGTCCTCGCGGTTCTCGACCGCGCGGCTGAGCTGCGACAAGGCGAGGACCGGCACCTCGAGTTCCTTGGCCAGCGTCTTCAGGCCGCGGGTGATCTCGCTAATCTCCTGCACCCGGTTCTCGTTCGCCGCGCGCGATGAGCCCTGGAGGAGCTGGAGGTAGTCGACGACAATGATGCCAATGCCTTTCTGCCGCTTGAGGCGGCGGGCGCGGGTGCGGAGCGCGGCGATCGACAGCGCCGGGGTGTCGTCGATGAACAGCGGCAGATCGCTCAGCGCCCCGGCGGCGCGGGCGAGGCTGTTGAACTCGCTCTGGCTGATCTTGCCTTTGCGGAGCTCCTCCGAGTTGACCCCCGACTGTTCGGCCAGCACGCGGGTGGCGAGCTGGTCGGCGCTCATTTCGAGGCTGAAGAAGGCGACCCCCGCGCCGCTCGACTGGCCCGCCTCGACGCCGTCGGCGGTGTCGCGGACGAAGCGCTGCGCGGCGGCGAAGGCGATGTTGGTGGCGAGGCTGGTCTTGCCCATCGCCGGCCGCGACGCGAGGACGATCAGGTCCGATTTGTGCAGCCCGCCGAGCTTGAGGTTGAGCGCATCGAGCCCGGTCGTGAAGCCCGAAAGGTGGCTCCCCGACTTCATCGCGCGGTCGGCCATTTCGATCGCGAGGCGGGTGGCGACGCCGAAAGTCTTGACCGAGCCCGCGACCTCGCCCTGCTCGGCGACCTTGTAGAGCGCAAGCTCGGCCGCCTCGATCTGCGCCAGCGGCTCGACGCCGGCGGCGGTGTCGAAGGCGTTGGTCGCCATCTCGCGGCCGACGCGGATCATCTCGCGGAGGAGGGCAAGATCGTAGATCTGCTGGGCGAAGTCGCGCGCGGCGATGAGCGCCGCCGACTGCTCTGTCAGGGCGGCGAGATAGCTCGTCCCGCCGATCGCCATCATCTCGGGGTCGGCGTCGAACAGGGGTTTCAGGGTGACCGGCGTCGCCGTCATCCGCCGGTCGACGAGCTTGAGGATCGCCTCGTAGACCCGGCCGTGGAGGGGTTCGAAGAAATGCTGGGTGCCGAGCTTGAGCTGGACGTCCTCGACCAGCCGGTTGTCGATCATCAGCGCGCCGAGGAGCGCCGCCTCGGCCTCGAGGTTATGCGGCAGGGTCGCGGACGGGACGATGGCGAGCGGTGGAGTAAGGGGGGTCGGAGCCTGCATCGCACGCTTGTCGCGCGCTTGGCCGGCGGCGGCAATGCGGCCGGGCTGTGAATCACGGGGGCGGTTTGGCGGCGCCCCGATCCCGTGACGCCCGGCGTGCGCAAATCAGGGATTCGCGCGGAGGGGGCCGGGCGCGACCAGGGATCGATCGGCGTTCGGTTGCAATGACTTGGCCGCAGCTGGCGGTGACGAGCGGCGCATGGGAACAGCCCATTTTCGTGACGAGCATGTCACGGCCGAGGTGTGATTTGACAGCTTGGCGGCAGTACGCATAACTAGTTATGCAATAGGAGAGCCGCCGATGTCCGACATCCTCGCCGACCTCGGGCCGGTCTTTCTCGGCAGTCGGCTCAAGCGGCTGGCCGAGCGCCTCCAGGCCGACGCGGCCCGCATCATCGCCGACGCCGGGCTGCCGGTTGCACCGATGCACATGCCGCTGCTCGCCGCGCTCGACACCTATGGGCCGCTGCCCGTCGGCGATGCCGTCGCGGCGATCGGCCTCAGCCAGCCGGCGGTGACCCGCAGCCTGACGCAGCTTGTCGCCCTCGGCCTCGTCGCCACCGCCCCCGCCGCCGACGCGCGGCGCAAGACGGTGCATCTGACCCCGGCGGGCGAGGCGCTGACGACGCAGTGCCGTCTCGATGTCTGGCCGC
>CAHJWT010000315.1 GCA_903643075.1 Sphingomonadaceae bacterium
GTCGGCCTCGGCCGGGGTCAGCGCGGCGCGGACGGGGACGGGGAGGGGGGCGACGCGCAGGCCCGCCCCGATCGCGCTGAGGCACAGGGTCGCGACGAGGCCGAGGCCGAGCCACCAGTCGCGACTGCCGATCCGCTGGCCGAGGTCGACGGCGAGGTCGAGGTCGGCGAGGCGGTCCCAATCGATCCGCGGCTTCCGCGCCGACGGCGCACGCGGCAGCAGGATGACGCGACCGGGCTTGAGCCCGCCGGCGAATCCCGCGCTGCCGGCGAAGCCGCCGCTCGATGGTTGATACACGACCGAACCCCCGCTCATCCGCTACGGTCGTCGTGTCGCCGGCTTAACCCCAAGTCAACGGATGGCCCCCCGCCGTGCGATGAAGCGAGCGTCTTCTAAGGTTCACTTGATTCGGCAGCGACCCCGTGGCATCAATGGCTTGCTTGTGATCCTGCCAAAGGATGCGATGCGCCGAATAGTCCGCCGCCCGCCCGTCTTGTATCCGGGCACCTCCGGCCTCAGTTCGAGGCGATGAGCGGCTTGCTTCGCACGGCCTCGACCCCTTCGCTTCCGGGTAGCCACGTGACGGCGGTCCTCGGCCCGACCAATACCGGCAAGACGCACCTCGCGGTCGAGCGGATGTGCGGCCACATCAGCGGCATGATCGGCTTCCCGCTGCGTCTGCTCGCGCGCGAG
Organism: Sphingomonadaceae bacterium; assembly: GCA_903643075.1. Taxonomy (GTDB): domain Bacteria; phylum Pseudomonadota; class Alphaproteobacteria; order Sphingomonadales; family Sphingomonadaceae; genus Polymorphobacter_B. The sequence goes on from CAHJWT010000315.1 coordinate 694, forward strand.
GTCTATGACCGCGTCGTCGCGATCAAGGGCGCGGGCCAGGTCGCGCTGATCACCGGCGAGGAGAAGATCCTGCCCGATACCGCGCGCTACTTCCTGTGCACCGCAGAATCGATGCCGACCGACCGCGAGGTCGCGTTCGTCGCGATCGATGAGGGGCAGGTCGGGGCCGATCCGGCGCGCGGCCACGTCTTCACCGACCGGATGCTCCACATGCGGGGCTATGCCGAGACGATGATCCTCGGCTCGGAGACGCTGCGGCCGCTGATCCGCCGGCTGCTCCCCGATGCCGAAATCGTCACCCGGCCGCGCTTCTCCACCCTGACCTACGCCGGGCCGAAGAAGCTGTCGCGGCTGCCCCGGCGGACCGCGATCGTCGCCTTCACCGCGCAGGAGGTCTACGCGCTCGCCGAGATGCTGCGACGGCACAAGGGCGGCGCCGCGGTGGTGATGGGCTCGCTCAGCCCGCGGACGCGCAACGCCCAGGTCGCGATGTACCAGTCGGGCGAGGTCGATTACCTCGTCGCGACCGACGCGATCGGCATGGGCCTCAATATGGACATCGCCCATGTCGCCTTCGCCGGCCTGAGCAAGTTCGACGGCCGCCGCCACCGCCGGCTGACGACGCCCGAGATGGCGCAGATCGCCGGGCGCGCCGGACGGCATCAGCGCGACGGGACGTTCGGCACGGTCCAGTTCGGTCATGACGCCGCGGCGACGTTCGAGGCCGACGAGATCGCCGCGATCGAGGGCCATAGTTTCCCGCCGCTGACCCAGCTCGTCTGGCGCAACGCGCGGGTCGATCCGACGACCCTGCCGCGGCTGATCGCCAGCCTTGACGAGCGCCCGCCGCGCGCCGAACTGGTGTGCGGCGACGATGCGATCGACCTCGTCGTCCTCAAGCGCCTCGCCGGCGAGCCGTGGGTCATGGAGCGCGCCCACGGCCGCGGCCGGATCGCGCGGCTGTGGGCGGCGTGCGGACTGCCCGACTATCGCAAGACCGGCCCCGAACAGCATACCCGCCTCGTCGGCCGCGTCTTTCGCCACCTGAGCGAGGGCGACGGGACGCTGCCGGCGGCGTGGGTGGCGAGCGAGGTCGCCGCGCTCGATACCGTCGCCGGCGACATCGGGGCGATCGCCGACCGGATCGCGGCGGCGCGGACGTGGACCTATATCGCCCACCGCCCCGGCTGGCTCGCCGACGCCGCGGTCTGGGCGACGCGGACGCGCGATCTCGAAGACCGGCTGTCCGACGCGCTCCACGTCAAGCTGACCCAGCGCTTCGTCGACCGGCGGACGGCGGTGCTGCTCAAGGACCTGAAGATCAAGGGCGAGCAGCGCGTCGAGGTCGACGACGACGGCACTGTCGCGGTCGAGGGCGAGGCGATCGGGACGCTCGACGGCTTCGCCTTCAGCCCCGATCCCGCCGCGCGCGCGGGCGAGAAGCGGATGCTCCTCGCCGCCGCCGAGCGCCACCTGCCGCGCGAGTTCGCGCGGCGGTGCGCCGCGCTCGTCGCCAGCCCCGACGACGACTTCGCGCTGGCGTTCGACGGCGTCGCGCCGCCGCGCATCCTGTGGCGTGGCACCCGCGTCGGCAAGCTCGGCGCCGGACGCGATGCGCTTCACCCGCGGGTCGAGACCGACCGCACGCTCGAGGTCGTCCCCTTCGCCGACCGCCGCGCCGTCGCCGACCGGCTCGCGGCGTGGTTCGCGGCCGCGCGCGATACCCACCTCGGCCCGCTGATGCGCGTCGCGGCGCTCGCCCCGGCGGTATCGCCGGCGGCGCGCGGGCTGATCGTCCGGCTGGTCGAAACGATGGGCTGCCTGACCCGCGCCGCCGTCGCCACGCAGATCGACGCGCTGACCCGCGCCGACCGTCGCGCGCTGGTCGGTGCCGGGGTGCGCCTCGGCGTCGTCCACGTCTTCGTCGCCGCGGCGCTCCGCCCCGAGCCGACG
>CAHJWT010000316.1 GCA_903643075.1 Sphingomonadaceae bacterium
CGCCGCCGCCGGCATCGCCGCCGCGCCCGCGCCGTGCGCCGGCAACATCGCGATCGTCTTCACCGGCGACGGCGGCGGCTTCGTGCATGCGATGGTCGCGCGCGTGCCCGCCAGCTTCGTCGCTTTGCGCCCGGCCGAGGTCAAGGCGCTGACCGACGGCGCAGCCCCGGTCCGCTGGTGGTACACGAGCGAGGTGCGCGACAAGGACAGCCTCGTCGGCCGCGGCACGGCGACGCCCGCCCTCGTCGGCGAAGGCTATGTCCAGCGCAGCGACGGCGAGGTCGGCGTCGTCCAGCACTACAGCGAAAGCCTCGTCAGCACCGGCGACGCCCGCGTCGTCCGTGCCGCGACCGTCGTCGTCGACGTGACGCGGACCGACGGCCTGCCGCTGAGCGCGGTCGCGGCGTACGCGGCCATGGTCGCGCTCGCCGAACTGCGTCCCGGCGCAGCCCCGCCCGACTCGGTCCTCGGCCTGTTCGCCGGCGGCCCGGTCCTGCGTACTCCTAGCGCGTGGGACCTCGCCTTCCTCCGCGCCCTCTACCGCCTGCCCCTCGACCGCACCGCCCTCCACCAGCGCGGCGCGCTGGTCGCCGACTTGGTTGCGGCGGCGCGGTAGTTCGGGTGGTGCCGGTCCGACGTTTTCGGGTCGCAGTAACACTAGTTGCTACTCCAATGGCCGTGCCCCGCCTTGCGGGAAATCCTCCGACCAAGTTGAGCTTGATGAAAGTAATGCGCCGCGTTTTGGCATCGACAGTGATATGGACATCATTGGCTTGTTTGGGATGTCAAAAGGTTCAAACGACTACCTACTCGAACGTTGATGGATCGTTCGAGGCGAAGCTTCTTGATGATCGAGGCGGCGGCGCGGCCACATCGGCGTATCAGACTGTTGAGATTTCCTCGCGGTCGTCGGGTGAACACCAGCGCGTTTTTTCGGGCGAGAACATGGGCGGCCGTGCTACCGGAAGCACGCCTTTCGGGGATCTCAATATATCTTGGCTACGCCGTAACACGCTTCTGATTGAGTATTGCGGCGGTCAGATCGATGAGCAGGCTGCTCAAGCACACTTGACCAGAGAAACAGTCGACGTCGTTGTTCGACAAGAACGACGTGGACCATGGCCAGTCTCGATCGCAAAAGATGGGCGCCACGGACTTCCACCGTGTCAATGACAATTAAGACCGCCTTTATTCAAGCTGCTACGGCAAAGACATAAGCGGCAAAGGCTAGAGCGATATTCTACACTTCGCGGCTTCGCGGCTTCGTGTGAGTCTACTTGTCGCGAGTGAGTCGAGTTATAGCTGACGAGCCGAAGTAAGAAGACGTCACACGAAGCCGCGAAGCCGCGAAAGATGACCGTGATAGCCTCAGGATGGCTCCGTCAGTGGTCGACGGCGCTCGTTTGCATCCGCCATCGCCTGCTATCCCGCGTCCGCCACCACCCCCGCCTCCCCCGTCGCCAGCCGGCGGGCGGCTTCGGCGGCGGCTTGGGGCTTGACGAACAGGGCGGCGACTTCGGGGTGGTCGGCGCGGATGTAGCGTTCGAGGTCGACCACCGCTGTTTCGATTCCGGCGGTGGTCAGGTCGTCGGCGAAGTCGAGGCTGAGGTTGACGACGACCTGGTCGGGGGCGAGCTGGATGGTGACGACGGCGTTGACCGCCTCGACCCCGTCGACCCGCGCGGCGCAGTCGCGGATCGCCGCGCTGAGGTCGGGGTCGGCGCGCTCGCCGATCAGCAGCGCCTTCGATTCGCGCGCAAGGAGGACGGCGACGACCCCCAGGATCGCGCCGATGACGAGGCTCGCCGCGCCGTCCCACCGCGGCTCGCCGGTGGCGAGCGCCAGCCCCGCGCCGGCGGCGGCGACGGCGAGGCCGGCGAGCGCGGCCGAATCCTCGAACAGGACCATGAACGTCGGCGGGTCCTTCGACGCGCGGAACGCCGCCCAGAAGCTCTTGCCTCCCGCCTTGGCGCGGAAGCCGCGGAAGGCGACGAACCACGACGATCCCTCGAATACCGCCGACACGGCAAGGACGATGAAGACCAGCCGCGGCGATTCGATCGCGTGCGGGTGGCGCAGTCGCGCGACGCCCTCGTAGATCGACACCCCGGCCCCGACGGCGAAGATCATCAGCGCGACGACGAAGCTCCAGAAGTAGAGCTCGCGGCCATAGCCGAGCGGATGGCGGTCGTCTGCGGGGCGCGCCGAGCGGCGCAGGCCGTAGAGGAGAAGCACCTCGTTGCCGGTATCGACGAGGCTGTGGACCGCCTCCGACAGCATCGCCGACGATCCCGACACGGCGGCGGCGACGAACTTGACGACGGCGATGGCGAGATTGCCGGCGAGCGCCGCCCAGACGACGAAGCTCGACCCCTCAGTCGCGGCCAAATCAGGCCGCCCAGTGGATGTCGATCGCCAGCTCGGTCCCGGCGAGCAGGCGACCGAGCGGCGCGGTCGCCGTCGCGCCCTCGTCGAGTCCGGCCTCGAGTGCGGCCTTCGCCGCCGCGCCCCGCGCCGCGATCAGGATCGTCCGCGCCGCGGTCAGCGTCTTGGCGGTCAGCGTCACGCGGCCGTCGCCCGCCGCGGCGCCGGCAGGCAGCAGCCCGATCGCCTTCGCCGGCGCGGTCAGCGAGGCATCGA
>CAHJWT010000317.1 GCA_903643075.1 Sphingomonadaceae bacterium
GTCGTCGGGGTCGGCCGCGACGCGGGCGGCGAGGCCGGCGAGGTCGTCGACTGGGGCCGCGTCCTTCGCCAGCGCGATCGCGGCGCGCGTCTGCGTCAGCGTCGGCTCCTTGGCGTCGGCCGGGAGCACGGCGAGCGCCGCCTCGGCGGCGTCGGTCTGGCCCAGCGCGACCAGCGCGCGGGCGTAGCCGGCGACGACCTCGACGCGGTCGGGGAACTCCTGCGCCAGCGCGCCGAACATCTCGGCCGCCTCGTGCGTCGCGCCCTCGTCGAGGGCCTCGTTGGCGGCGGCGATCATCTCCTTGACCTCGGCCTCGGGGTCGCCCGGCGCGGGCGGTACGGCGGCGAGGAGGCGGTCGACGAACGCCTTGACCTCGCGTTCGCCGAGCGCGCCCTGGAAGCCGTCGACCGGCTGCCCGCCGACGAAGGCGTAGACCGTCGGAATCGACTGGACGCGGAACTGCGCGGCGATCGCCTGATTCTTGTCGACGTCGATCTTGACCAGCTTGGCCCGGCCATTCGACGCGGCGACGACGCGTTCCAGGATCGGGGTCAGCGTCTTGCACGGCCCGCACCATTCGGCCCAGAAGTCGACGAGGACGAGAGCGCCCTGCGAGCCGTCGATGACGTCGCGCTTGAACGCCTCGATGCTCGCCTTGTCGGCGGCGGGGGTCGACAGGCTGGCCACGCGGTCGTTCTCCTTAGGCTTCGGTCGCGCGACATATGGGGGGCGGCGTCGCGGCTTGCCAAGCCTGCTCGACGCCGCCGGCTTTTCGGACTTGCGCGGCCGGCCGACCTATTCTAACCAGCCGTCTCCCGAAGCGGCACCGCCGCTTCTGCCCGAGCGGGCGTAGCTCAGGGGTAGAGCACGACCTTGCCAAGGTCGGGGTCGAGGGTTCGAATCCCTTCGCCCGCTCCAGTTTTCGACCACCGTTCGCGACTGTCGTTACCGCGCGACTTGGGCTAGAGCCAAGGGTCAGGACGGAGGGAAAAATGCGTCATCGGTTGGTCGTCGTCGCCTTATCCGTCGCGGTCATGGCGGGTGCCGCAGCGGCCGTCCCGGCGATGACGGTCGCCGCCGCCGTCGCCGATCCGCGACGGCCGGCCGCGCAGGTCGCGACCGACGCCGACCGCAAGCCGACCGAGACGCTCGCCTTCGCCGGCGTCGCGCCGGGAATGATGGTCGGCGAGTTCTATCCCGGCGGCGGCTACTTCACCCGGATGATCGCCGCGATCGTCGGGCCCGCGGGCCACGTCTATGGTCTGGAGAACGCGACGTGGCGCAAGGCGGTCGCCGCCGACCGCGCCGCCCTCGCGGCGAGCGGGGCGACCAACGTGTCGCTCGACGCGCCGCCGTTCGGCACGGTCGCGTTCCCCGTGCCGCTCGATCTCGTCTGGGTGACGCAGAACTACCACGATCTCAAGATCGCCGAGTTCGGCGTCGTCGACACCGCCGCGTTCGATCGCGCCGTGTTCGCCGCGCTGAAGCCCGGGGGCACGTTCCTCGTCCTCGACCACGAAGCTCCGCCGGGGACCGACGCGGCGGGAATCGCCCGCCTCCACCGGATCGAGAAGGCGGTCGTCGTCCGCGAGGTGACCGCCGCCGGGTTCACGCTCGCCGCCGAGGGCGACTTCCTGCGGAACCCGACCGACGACCACAGTCTGCCGATCTTCGATAAGAAGGTGCAGGGCCACACCGACCAGTATGCGCTGAAGTTCGTCAAGCCGCGCTGACCGTGACCGACGCGCTCGTCGTCACCGGCCTGCGCAAGGCGTTCGCGCGGGTCGCCGTCGACGGGCTCGACCTGACCGTCCGCGGCGGCGAGCTGTACGCGCTGCTCGGGCCGAACGGTGCCGGGAAGACGACGACGCTGCGGATGGTCGCCGGGCTGCTCGCTCCCGACGCGGGGCGGATCGCGGTGTGCGGCATCGACGCCCTCGCCGACCCGCTCGGCGCGAAGCGCGTCGTCGCGTGGGTGCCCGACGAGCCGCTGCTCTACGACAAGCTGACCCCGCTCGAATATCTCGAGTTCGTCGCCGGGCTGTGGGGGATCGATCCCGCGACCGCCGCCCGTGACGCCGAGAAGCTGCTGCGCGACCTCGACCTGTGGGACAGCCGTGACGCGCGCTGCGAGACCTTCTCGCGTGGGATGAAGCAGAAGGCGGCGCTCGCCGGCGCGCTGATCCACGATCCGTGGCTGCTGATCCTCGACGAGCCGCTGACCGGGCTCGACGCGGGGGCGGCACGCCACGTCAAGGACCTCCTCGCGCGGCGCGTGGCGGGTGGCGGCACGGTGATCCTGACGACGCACATTCTCGAGGTCGCCGAGCGGATGGCCGACCGCATCGGCATCATCCGTGCCGGACGCCTTGTCGCCGAGGGGACGCTGGCCGAGCTGCGCGCGCGCCAGGGGGCCGAGGGGGCGACGCTTGAGGATATGTTCATCGCGCTCGCTGGCGAGGCATGACCTCCGGCGGCTTTGCGTGGCTGCTGCGCCACGAGGTCCGCCTCTCGCTGCGCGGTGCGGTCAAGGGTCGCTGGCTGACGCGCGCCGGGCCGCGGCTGCTCCTCGCCGCGGTTCCCGCCGCCGTCGGCATTGCCCTCGCGGCGGTCCTCGCCCACGCCGGGGTGCGGCTCGA
>CAHJWT010000318.1 GCA_903643075.1 Sphingomonadaceae bacterium
GCCGCGATGCTGCGCGAGGCCGAGGAAGACCGGATGCGCGTCGCCGAGGAGGCGCGCCGCCGCGAAGAGGTCGAGAAGGCCGAAGCCGTGGAGATGGACAAGCTCCGCGCCGAGGAAAAGAAGAAGGCCGAGGAGGAAGCCGCGCTGCGTCCGGCCGAGATGCGTGCGGCGCCCGGCATCCGCCCCTTGGGCGTCGTCACCCCAATCGTCGACGACGACGAGGGCGGCAAGCGCGGGCTTCCCGCGCGCCCAAGCCGCGGCCGGATCGACGACCGCCGCCAGGGTAAGCTGACTGTCACCCGCGCTCTCGACTCCGACGACAGCGTCCGCACCCGCAGCCTCGCCGCGCTCCGCCGCGCGCGCGAGAAGCAGCACCGCGGCCACGGCGGCGGAGCCGGCCAGGCGCGCCAGGTCCGCGACATCACCGTGCCCGAATCGATCACCGTGCAGGAACTCGCCAACCGCCTCGCCGAGCGCGGCAGCGACGTCCTCAAGGTGCTCAACCGCCTCGGCACGCCGATGGCGATGGTCGACGAGATGGATCAGGACCTCGCCGAACTGGTCATCGGCGAATTCGGCCACAACATCGTCCGGGTCAGCGAGGCCGACGTCGAGATCGGCGTCGTCGGCGCGGTCGACGAGGACGTCGACCTCGAGCCGCGGCCGCCCGTCGTCACGATCATGGGCCACGTCGATCACGGCAAGACGAGCCTGCTCGACGCGCTCCGCGGCACCGACGTCGTCGCCGGCGAGGCGGGCGGCATCACCCAGCACATCGGTGCCTACCAGGTGACGCCGAAGGGCGGGCAGCCGATCACCTTCCTCGACACGCCGGGCCACGAGGCGTTCACCGACATGCGCCGCCGCGGCGCGAACGTCACCGACATCGTCATCCTCGTCGTCGCATGGGACGACGGGATCATGCCGCAGACGGTCGAGGCGATCGCCCACACCAAGGCGGCGGGCGTGCCGATGATCGTCGCGATCAACAAGATGGACAAGCCCGGGGCCGACGCCCAGCGCATCCGCACCGCGCTCCTCCAGTACGACGTCCAGGTCGAGTCGCTCGGCGGCGAAATCCAGGACGTCGAGGTCTCGGCGACGAAGAAGAGCGGCCTCGACGAGCTGCTCGAGAAGATCGAGCTCCAGGCCGAGCTGCTCGAACTGCGCGCCAACCCCAACCGTGCCGCCGAGGCGACGGTGATCGAGGCGCGGCTCGACAAGGGCCGCGGGCCGCTGGCGACGGTGCTGGTCAGCCGCGGGACGCTCAAGACCGGCGACATCTTCGTTGTCGGAGCCGAGTGGGGCAAGGTCCGCGCGCTGCTCAACGACAAGGCGGTCCAGGTCAAGACGGCGCTGCCGTCGGTCCCGGTCGAGGTGCTCGGCCTGTCGGGCGTGCCGCGCGCCGGCGACCCGTTCAGCGTCATGGAGACCGAGGCGCGCGCCAAGGAAGTCGCCGCATACCGCGCCGGGCTGATCGTAGCCGAGCGGACGACGCAGCCGCAGGCCGACCTCGCGACGATGTTCAACGCGCTCCGCGAGGCGAAGGCGCAGGAATATCCGGTCGTGGTCAAGGGCGACGTCCAGGGCAGCGTCGAGGCGATCGTGTCGTCGCTCAATCGGATCTCGACCGACCTGATCAAGGTCCGCGTCCTCCATTCGGGCGTCGGCGGGATCACCGAGTCGGACGTGACGCTGGCGGCGGCGTCGAAGGCCCCGATCATCGGCTTCAACGTCCGCGCCAATGCCAAGGCACGCGAGTTCGCCCAGCGCGACGGCGTCGCGCTCAAGTACTACGACGTCATCTACGACCTGATCGACGACGTGAAGGCGGCGATGGCCGGGCAGCTCGGTCCCGAGTTTCTCGAGAACGTCGTCGGGCGGGCGCAGGTGCTCGAGGTGTTCCAGGCGGGCAAGACCGGCAAGGCCGCCGGCGCGCGCGTCGTCGAGGGCGTCATCAAGAAGAACCTGCGCGCCCGCGTCATGCGCGACGACGTCGTCATCTACGTGGCGAACGTGTCGTCGCTGCGCCGGTTCAAGGACGACGTGCCCGAGGTGCGGACGGGCCTCGAATGCGGCATCGGGCTGGAGAACAACACCGACATCAAGCCCGGCGACATCATCGAGACGTTCGAGATCGAGGAAAGGGAGCGGACGCTCTGACGCGGCGGCGAGCAGCGCTCCGAACGCTGCTTCGCGTTCGGTCGCAGCGAGCCGACCCGCGGCAGAGCCGGCCGGCGGGTCGGGCGACCTTCCCGCCCGAACCCGTTCGACGGCGTGGCTTCGCCGCGCCGCCGCCTTCACCCCGCCGTCCCGATCCTCTATCCTCAGCGCATGTCCACCGCCGCCCCATCCGACACCATCACCGGCGAAGTTACCCTGCGCGTCGCCGACGAGACGCTGGCGCTCAAGGTGACGGTCCGCGCCGGCGCGGCCGCGGTCGCCGATCTGCTGCCGCTGTTCCAGGGCGTCGCCAGCGCGCTCACCGACCGCGCCGCCGATCGCGATACCGCCGCCGGCCGGCAGGTGTCGTGTCGCGCCGGGTGCGGCGCATGCTGTCGGCAGGGGGTGCCGGTCGCGCCGTCGGAGGCGCGCGCACTCGCTGCACTGGTCGACGCCATGCCCGAGCCGCGCC
>CAHJWT010000319.1 GCA_903643075.1 Sphingomonadaceae bacterium
AGCGGCGCCGACGCCGCGGCCGGCGGCGCGGCTCCGGCCGGCGGCGGATCGGTGGCGAACAAATCGTCCATTGACGACGATGTAGGCGGGCTCGCGGCGCGCGGCTACCAGTGGAGATAGTCGGCGCGATCGAGGATGCCCGGCCGCGCGCCGCATTCGGCCCACACCTGGCCCGACAGCGACTGCCACAGCGCCTCGCCGGCGGCGGCATAGACGTCGATGTACACTTGGCAGCATGCGGCGATGCCCAGCCGCCCCTTCTGCACCTTCTTCGCCTGATACGACGTCATCGCTGCCGTCGCCCGCGCGAGATAGGCGGCGAGGTTCGCCGTCGAAACGACCGGTATTCCGGCGGCGAAGAACTCGGCGGCGAGGACGCCGTGGAGCACGTCGATGATCCGGTCGGGGCCGATGTTGACCTGCTGCGGCAACAGGCGGGTATCGCCGGCGAGGCGCTTGGCAAACTCGTAGATATCGGTGACATGCTGATCGCCGCCCGCCTGCCCGACCAGTGTGCCGAGCCCCGGCGCGACGCCGAGGTTGCAGAAATGCGCCGCGTCCATCCGCCCGCACGCGGTGGCGAAGAACGTGACGACCTTGGGATCGTTGACCGGGAAGCCGTAATAGGCCGGGTCGTCGGAGCGGAGGCCGGTGTCGATCTGGTGGGTCGCCTTGACGACGAACTGTCGCCCCGGCGTCGCCGTCGACGGCGCGCCGAGCGTACGCAGGCGGCGGCACAGCGCATCGAGTGCGAAGACGAACAGGAAGAAGTGGATGACGCGCTGGTAGGCGTGGTCGGTGAGCGCCTGGCCAAGCGACCCCGACCGGTTGACCGCTCCTTCCGACCGCTCGGAATGCGCGCGCGACGCCATCGCCGTCCTCCCCTGAACCCGCACCGCCTTTTAGGATTTTGATCCGTGCGCGGCAAGTTTGTCGCGGCCCGCGCACCCGTTCGTGCGCGGGCGCGTTATTCGCCGGCAACCACGAGAAGGAGGCTATCTATGCCGCGCAAGCTGACCAAATTCACCCTGACCGAAGCTGGCGAGGATTACCTCCTCCACATCGAGGACGACGGCGGCGAGACGATCGAATTCACCGCGACCTACGATCAGCTCGACCTGCTCGTTGAGGAGATCGACCAGCACCTCGACGAGGATGCCGAAGAGGTCGACGAGGTCGACTAGGGATGCGGCGGCGGGAATGCGGGGCTGGACTCCGCCTTCCCGCCGCGTTCAGGCGTGGCGGCATCGTCGCCATTCCGAGGCCGGGTGAAGATGTAGAGTTCGGTGCCTGCCTTGCACGGCCGACGACGCTTCGGCCACATACGACGCGTTCAGCATTTCGGCAAACAGATCACATGAGTCGGCAGTCCCGTGCTATCGGGATAATTGTTCGTCACGACGAGGCAGTCGCCTAACGACCCGTCAGGTTTAATGATCGCGACGCTGGCTGTGCTGCGGACCAGTGTAAACCGCAGCCGGACCTCGACCAGAGCGCAGGCTTGCGCATTGAGATTGGGATCAACCGGGCTCTCTACTGTATAGTCGTTCGAAACGCCGGCGCGGTGACCGTCACGCAAAAGGATACGTGGACCTACCAATCGGGTCGCGCTGCCTCTCCGGATAGTCGGCTTCAGTCACCGTCATCCCCGGAAGAGTGACCGGCATCATGGCCAGCATGACCGCGGCGGCAAAGATGAGCCTCGCGAAACACTACACGCGCGCCCGCAGGCCGCAAGACTAGCCCTCGGCGCGCGGCTCCTCGTCGGCTACCACGCCCGGCTCGGCGTTCGGGTCGAATGCCTCCGTAAACCCGGCGTTGTCGCGCTCAAACATGTCGGCGGTCACGTCGACGCCCTTGGCCTGCAGGTCGGCCTCCTCGGGCGAGCGGGCGACATTGACCTTGACCGTCGCCGACACCTCGGGGTGAAGCGCGATCTTCACGTCGTAGACGCCGAGCGCCTTGATCGGCTTGTCGAGGACGATCTGATTCCGCGTCACCTGCGCGCCGCCGGCCACAAGTGCTTCGGCAAGATCGCGCGTCGCGACGCTGCCGTAGAGCGCGCCGGCGTTCGACGCCTGGCGGATGAGGACGATCGACTTGCCGTCGACGTTCTTCGCGTCGCGCGCGGCGGCATCGCGGCGGCCGGCATTGTCGGCCTCGATCTGGCTGCGGTTGGCCTCGAAGCGCTTCTTGTTCGCCTCGGACGCCCGCAAGGCTTTCGCGCGCGGCAGGAGGAAGTTGCGCGCGAAACCGGGCTTGACGTTGACGACGTCGCCGATGTTGCCGAGCTTCTCGACGCGTTCGAGCAGGATCACATCCATTCGACCAACCCTACTTCACGAGGTACGGCAGCAGGCCGATGTGGCGGGCGCGCTTGATCGCCTGCGCCAGCTCGCGCTGCTTCTTGCCAGACACGGCGGTGATGCGGCTCGGCACGATCTTGCCGCGCTCCGAGACGAAGCCCTGGAGCAGGCGCACGTCCTTGTAGTCGATGACCGGCGCGTTCGGCCCCGAGAACGGGCACGATTTGCGGCGGCGGAAGAAGGGGCGTCCCATCGTCTAAACTCCTCAGGCCGCGCGCGGGCGGAAGCCGCCGCCGGCACCGGCCGCGCCGAAGCCGCTGCCGGGGG
>CAHJWT010000320.1 GCA_903643075.1 Sphingomonadaceae bacterium
GCCGCGCCGCGTGCCGCCAGCGGAGCCTCGCGCCCGCCGGCGCGCGCCTCGCGGTCGACGAGCGCAGCCGCGGCCTGACCCCGTTCCGCTTCATCCAGACAGGAGACGATTGATGGCCGCAGCCGGTGTGACGATAAGGGGGGCGATGCGGCCCGGGTTCGAGACCATCCTGACCGATGAGGCACTGATCTTCGTCGCCAACCTCCACCGCCAGTACGATCCCACGCGCCTCGCCCTGCTCCGCGCCCGCGAGGCGCGGCAGGCGTGGTGGGACGCGGGCAACGCCATCGACTTCGCGCCCGAAACGGCGTCGGTCCGGCTGGGCGACTGGAAGGTCGCCGGATCGCCGCCCGACCTTCAGGACCGGCGCGTCGAGATTACCGGGCCGGTCGACCGCAAGATGGTGATCAACGCGCTAAATTCCGGCGCGAAGTGCTTCATGGCCGACTTCGAGGACGCGTCGTCGCCGGTGTGGGAGACGATGATCGAGGGGCAGGTCAACCTGCGCGACGCCGTCGCCGGGACGATCGGCCTCGAGGACAAGGGCAAGTCGTACCGGCTCAACGATAAGACCGCCGTGCTGCTGGTCCGCCCCCGCGGCTGGCACCTGCCCGAGGCGCACATCGTCGTCGACGACGAGGTCGTCGCCGGCGCGCTGGTCGACTTCGGCCTCTACTTCTTCCACAACGCCCGCGCCCTCGTCGCCAAGGGAACGGGGCCGTACTTCTACCTGCCCAAGCTCGAGCACTATCTCGAGGCGCGGCTGTGGAACAACATCTTCGTCCACGCCCAATCGGTCATGGGACTGCCCGTCGGCACGATCAAGGCGACCGTCCTCATCGAGACGCTGCCCGGGGCGTTCATGGCCGACGAGATCCTCTACGAGCTCCGCGATCACATTGCCGCGCTCAACTGCGGCCGGTGGGATTACATCTTCAGCTTCATCAAGACCTTCCGCGCCGACGCGGCGAAGGTCCTGCCCGACCGCGCGAGCGTCAACATGACCGTCCCGTTCATGCGCGACTATGCGCTTCACGTCATCCGCACCTGCCACCGCCGCGGCGCGCACGCGATGGGCGGCATGAGCGCGTTCATTCCGGTCAAGGGCGACGAGGCGGCGAACGACCGCGCCTTCGCCGCCGTCCGCGCCGACAAGGAGCGCGAGGCGGGCTTCGGCCACGATGGGACATGGGTCGCCCATCCCGGGCTGGTCGGCGTGGCGCTGGAAGTGTTCGATCGGGCGATGCCGGGGCCGAACCAGCTATCGGTGATCCCCGACGGCGCGGCGACGGCCGAGATGCTGACCACTCCCGCGCCCGGCCCGAAGACGCTCACCGGGCTAACTAGCAACATCAACGTCGGCATCGGCTACATTGCGTCGTGGCTGCGCGGGCAGGGGGCGGCCCCGCTCCACAACCTGATGGAGGACGCCGCGACCGCCGAGATCAGCCGGACGCAGGTGTGGCAGTGGCGCGTGACGGAGACACGTCTCGACAGCAGCGAGTTGGTCGAGCCGGCGTTGATCGAGCGCGTCATCGGCGAGCAACTCGACGTATGGAAGGCCGACGTCGGCGACAACTTCTTCGCCGCCGGGAAGTTCGCCGAAGCCGCCGATGTCTTCCGCGAACTGGTCCTGGCCGACGCGCTGGCCCCGTTCCTGACGCTACCCGCCTACGCGCATTACTTCGCGCGGTAGGTCTGCGGGTTGATCCTTTCCGCTTGCGGGGAGGATCAGAGATGCGCCAGCACCGCGTCACCCATCGAGCGCGTCCCCAGCGTCCCGCCGAGGTCGCGCGTCCGCGCGCCCGCATCGAGCGCCGCCCCGACCGCCGCCTCAACCCGCGCCGCGAGGTCGGACTGTGCCAGCGAGTGTCGCAGCGCCATCGCCAGCGACAGGATCGCCGCGCACGGATTCGCCACGCCCTGCCCGGCGATGTCGGGCGCGCTGCCGTGGATCGGCTCGTACAGCCCCGGCGTCCCCGCCAGTCCCAGCGCCGCCGACGGCAGCATGCCCAACGACCCGGTCAGCATCGCCGCCTCGTCGGACAGGATGTCGCCGAACAGGTTGTCGGTCAGGATGACGTCGAACTGGCGCGGGTCCTTGACCAGCTGCATCGAGGTGTTGTCAGCGAGCATGTGGGTCAGGGCGATATCGGGATAGTCGGCGTCGCGCAGCGCCTGGACCTCCTCGCGCCAAAGCAGGCCGGCCTCCATCACGTTGGCCTTGTCGGCGCTGACCACCCGGCCGCTACGCCCGCGCGCGAGGTCGAAGGCGACCCGCGCGACGCGGCGGATCTCGGCCACGGTGTAGACGTGAGTGTTGACCCCGCGCCGCGCGTCGCCGGTACCGGTCACCCCGCGCGGCTCGCCGAAGTAGACGCCGCCGGTCAGCTCGCGGACGAACAGGATGTCCAAGCCGGCGACGACCTCGGGCTTGAGCGTCGAGGCGCCGGCCAGTGCGGCGAAGGTTCGCGCCGGCCGCAGGTTGGCGAAGACGTTCATGCCCGCGCGCAAGCCGAGCAGCCCCGCCTCGGGCCGCTTGTCGTACGGCTGCCCGGCCCACTGCGGCCCGCCGACCGCGCCCATCAGGACGGCGTCGGCGGCCTTCGCCGCGGCCATC
>CAHJWT010000321.1 GCA_903643075.1 Sphingomonadaceae bacterium
GCCGCGGCGCCGGCGGCCGAGCGCAGCGTCAGGCCCCACGTCAACGCGCCGAGCCCCGCCGTCGCGAGCAGCCCGCCGGTCCAGTCGAGCGGCGTAGCGCCGTCGTCGGTCGATTCGGCGACGTAGCGCCATGCAAGGAAGACCGCGCCGGCGGCGATCGGCAGGTTGATCAGAAAGATCGTCCGCCAGCCGACGAGGTCGACGAGCCAGCCGCCGAGCAGCGGCCCAGCCGCGCCGGCGATCGCCCCGACCGACGCCCACGTCCCGATCGCCTTACCGCGCTCGGAGCCGCTGAACGACGCGCCGAGGATGGCCAAGCTGTTCGGCATCAGTGCCGCCGCGCCGATCCCCTGGAGCGCCCGCCCGGCGAGGAGCCACGGCAGCGACGGCGCGGCGGCGCAAAGCAGCGAGGCGAGCGCGAAGACGCCGATCCCGCCGATCAGCAGCCGCCGCCGGCCGAAACGGTCGCCCGCGCCGCCGCCGATGAGGAGCAGCGCCGACAACGGCAGGAGATAGGCGTTGACCACCCACTGCAGGTCGCTCGCCGGACCCCCGGATCCCGCGCCGGTCGCCGTCGGGCCGCTCCCCGCGCCGAGGCTGTGCCCGATCGCCGGCAGCGCGACGTTGACCACCGACCCGTCGATGAAAGCTAAGCTCGACGCGAGGATCGTCGCGGCCAGGACGGCGGTCGCGTGCGGCGTCGCGCCGCCGGGCTGCCCGCTTGCGCGGTTGGCGTCGCACGCGGCGGGAAGCGCCGCCGTCATGCCGCGGCGTCCGACTCGCGCGAACCGGAGCGGCACACGGCCGAAAACGGAAGTTGATGAAGGCGACGCGACGGGTGAGGCGAATATCCTACACCACGAACCTTTCCGGTCATTTCGTCGGCTACGATCAGGCGGGGCGTGGTCATCGGGCGACTGTGACCGAAACGGGGCGTGTAGGACAGCCCCGCGCCCCGCTCCGCGGCCGCCGACGTCTCACCCCCGGGTCGGGTCTATCAGGTATTTCTCGCCGGTCGCCTTGCGCTCGTAGGCGCGCAGGATGGCGGGATCGAGCGCCTCGTTCAGGCTGATCGTCCGCGTATAGTGGCTGGCGAAGGTCGTCGTCAGCTCGTCGACGACCCGCTGGCGCAGCCGCGCGGCGACGTCGCGACCGGCCTTGGCGAGGAACGGCGTCAACAGCCAGCCCGACACGCTCCACTTGAAGCCGAAGCCGAGCCGGTTGAGCGTCGTCGGCGACAGGTCGAGCCCGCCGTAGATGTAGAGCTGCTTGAAGGTGTTCGACCCGTAGCGGCTGTATTCGGTCATCCTGGCGACCGCCGCCGCCTCCATCGCCTGGACGATCGTGCTGCCGAGCGTCCCCCCGCCGAGCGCGTCGAAGGCGACCGTCGCCCCCGTTTCGGTGATCGCCGCGACGAGCTGCACGCGGAAATCGTCGGCGCGGCTGTCGAGGACGTGGGTCGCGCCGATGCCCGTCAGGACCGCCGCCTGCTCGTCGGAGCGGACGACGTTGACCAGCGGAATGCCGTCGGCGAGGCAGATCTTCTGCAGCATCTGGCCGAGGTTCGACGCCGCCGCGGTGTGGACGATCGCGGTGTGTCCTTCGGCCTTGGCGGTCTCGACGAAGCCGAGCGCGGTCAGCGGGTTGACGAACATCGACGCGCCGTCGGCGGCGCTCGCGCCGTCAGGCAGGGGGACGACGTCGCGGATCTTGAGCTTGCGGTAGTCGGCGTACATCGCCCCGCCGAGCATCCCGACGCGCTTGCCGAGCAGCGCCTCCGCACCCGGCCCCGCCTCGACGACCGTCCCCGCCCCCTCGTTGCCGACGGCAAGCGACTGGCCGAGTCGCGCGGAGATTGCCGCCAGCCGCCCGCGTGGGATGTCGAAGGTGACCTCCGGGCGCTCGGCCGTCCCGCCGCCGCGGAGCGTCGCGACGTCGGCCGGGCCGAGGAGCAGCCCGAGGTCGCTCGGATTGATCGGCGCCGCTTCGACCCGGACGATCACCTCGTCGGCCCCCGGCGGGTCGAGCGTGACGTCGGCCAGACCAAGCCGCAGCGTTCCATCGTCGCCTGCCGTCGAGCGCAGTTCGCGTCCGGTGATCATCGTCGCTCTCCCCGTTTTGCCAGGCAATGCCGCCGACGGGGACGGAGGGCAAGCGCGACGTGGCCACGCCAGCCGGCGGTGCCTGCCCTCAGGGGTCGGACGCGCGTCAACCGGAGCCCGGGCCGAGCGCAGCGTACTACATCGAAATACGGCTTACCTGCCTTTAAGCCTGTCCCGAGGATGAAAACGAAGGTCGGCTGAGGTTCCCCGCTCGAGCCGGTTTGCCAGCGTTATCTCCACCGGATGATGACGACGGTCAGGAGCGGCTCTGGCGCGTTCGACCGCACCGCACATCGACGCTGCAGGCGCGCCTCGGACGGTCCGCTCGTTTCCCGCCGACGCACGCCGAGTTCGTCGCCCGCTGCCACGCCGCGGGGCAGGCCAGACCGACCCCGCTGCTCCTCCGCTACAATCCCGGCGACTACAACTGCCTCCATCAGGATCTCTACGGCGAGCATGTCTTCCCGCTCCAGGTGGCGGTGCTCCTCGACCCGCCCGGCGAGGCGTTCACCGG
>CAHJWT010000322.1 GCA_903643075.1 Sphingomonadaceae bacterium
TCCGCCGCACCGCCGCCGCGCTCGAACCGCTCGTCGCCGCGATCGAGGCCGACGGCGGCCGCGCGGTGGCGATGGCGACCGACGCGCGCGACGAGGACGCGATGGTTGCGCTGGTTGACCGGATTGAGGCCGAGGTCGGACCGCTGGCGGTCGCGGTGTTCAACGTCGGCGCGAACGTGCCGTCGCCGATCCTCGCCGAGACCGCGCGCAAGTACCGCAAGATCTGGGAGCTCGCCGCGCTCGGCGGCTTCCTCACCGGGCGCGAGGCGGCGCGGGTCATGGTCCCGCGCGGCACGGGCACGATCCTGTTCACCGGGGCGACGGCGAGCGTCCGCGGCGGTGCCGGCTTCGCCGCCTTTGCCGGCGCCAAGCACGCCCTCCGCGCGCTGGCGCAGAGCATGGCGCGCGAGCTGGGGCCGCAGGGCATTCACGTCGGCCACGTCGTCGTCGACGGCGCGATCGACACCGCCTTCATCCGCGACAATTTCCCGGACCGCTATGCGGCGAAGGCCGACGCCGGCATCCTCGACCCTACGTCGATCGCCGACGCCTACTGGTTCCTCCACGCCCAGCCGCGCGACGCGTGGACGCACGAGCTCGACCTGCGGCCATGGGCGGAAAGGTTCTGAGGATTGCGCCATGCCCACCATCGAATTCCTCTACGACTTCGGCTCGCCGGCGAGCTACCTCGCCCACTGCCGCCTGAAGGGCATCGGGGCGCGGACCGGGGCGGCGGTGGTCCACATGCCGATCCTGCTCGGCGGGGTGTTCAAGGCGACCGGCAATGCCGCGCCGATGACCGTGCCGGCGAAGGGCCGCTGGCTCGACCTCGACCTCGCGCGCTTCGCCGCCCGCGACGGGGTGCCGCTGGCGGCGAACCCGTGGTTCCCGGTCAACACGATCACGCTGATGCGACTGGCAACGGCGCTGGTCGACGATCCGCGCTACCTGCGCTTTGTCGACTTCGCCTTCGACGCGATGTGGCACTATCCGCGCAACCTCGGCGACCCGGCCCAGGTGATCGCGCTGCTGGCCAACGCCGGGTTCGACGCGGCGGCGACGCTGGCGCAGGCGGGGAGCGACGCGGTCAAGGACCGGCTGCGCGCCGCGACCGAGGCGGCGGTCGCGCGCGACGTGTTCGGCGCACCGACCTTCTTCGTCGGTGACGCGATGTGGTTCGGCCAGGACCGCCTCGACTGGGTCGAGGCGGCGGTGCGCGTCTGATCCTCCCCGCGGGCGGGCGGGACCAGACGAAAAAAGGCCCCGCCGTCGCCGGCGGGGCCTTCATCTAAGTGGGGATATACTGCCCCTAGTTCCGATTACCGCCCATGAAGCGGAGGAGGAACAGGAACAGGTTGATGAAGTCGAGGTAGAGCGTCAGCGCGCCCATCACAACCGACTTGCCGGCGAACTCGGTGCCGCCGACGTAGTCGTACATCGCCTTGATCTTCTGCGTGTCGTACGCTGTCAGCGCCGCGAACAGGAAGACACCGACGATCGAGATCAGCAGCGAGCCGCCGTTCGACGGCCAGATCGCGTTGAGCAGCATCGCGACGAGCAGCCCGACGACGCCCATGATCAGGAAGCGGCCGATGCCCGACAGGTCGCGCTTGGTCGTGTAGCCGTACAGGCTCAACGCGGCGAACGAGGCGGAGGTGGCGAAGAAGGTCGATGCGATCGACGTGCCCGAATAGCGCAGGAAGATCGTCGACAGCGACACGCCCATGATCGCGGCGTAGCCCCAGAACAGCGCCTTGAGGCTGAACTCCGACAGGCGGTTGACGGCAAAACTCATCGTCATGACGATGCCGAGCGGCGCAAGCATCGCGACCCAGCCGAGCAGCGACGGGCGGCCGACCTCGTTGAACAGCGACGCGACCAGCCCCGAGCGGTAGAACAGCAGCGCGACGACGCCGGTCAGCAGCACTCCCGACGCCATGTAGTTGTAGACGGACAGCATGTAGCTGCGCAGACCGGCATCGAACGTCGCCGTCGCGGCGACCGGCGCTCCGAAGGCGGCGCGGCGATCGAACTGGTTGGCCATGAGGGTCTCCATCGAGCCGGCGACAGGCCGCCGGCACGAGGGCAATATCGGCGTTTTGCGGGACGGATTCAAGCGGCACGAACGTCCCTCTCCCGTTTGCGGGAGCGGGTGAGGGACGGCGCGTCAGCGCCGACCCGGGGTGAGGGTGTCGGGTCGCTGCAATCGGCCGTCGTCGCCGCTGGCTACGCTTAAGGTACACCCTCACCCGCCGCGCTGGCGCGCGAGTCGCCTCTCCCGCAAGCGGGAGAGGGAAGGTCAGAGCGTCCGCAGCACCGCGTTCGGCCGCGCGGACAGTGCGGCCCACGACCCCGCCAGGCCGAGGAACACGGTCACCGCAGCACCGACGCCGACGGTGGCGACGACCGGTCCCCAGTCGGGTAGCCATTCAAGCTGGAGGGTCCGCGTCACGACGTACCACCCTGCCGCGCTGCCCAACGCCAGCGCCAGCCCGGCAACGACCAGCGCCAGCGCGCCGTATTCGGTGAGCGTCGCCGCCGCGACCTGCGCGCGCGTCGCGCCGAGGACCTTGAGCAGCACCGCGTCGTAGGTCCGCGCCCTCCGGCCGGCCG
>CAHJWT010000323.1 GCA_903643075.1 Sphingomonadaceae bacterium
TGGCCCGCGCGGCGACCGGTGCGAACGCGGTCGCCGCTCGTCGCCGCCTCGCCGAGTGGCAGCTCGAAGCGCAGCGCGCCGGTGATCGGATTGGCTTCGGCGAGCCGCAGGTCGAGCCGCTGGCCGGCGGCGAAGCGGGTGCCGCTCGCGCTACCCTCGAGCGTCCGCGCCGCCTCGTCGAAGATGAAGTACTCGCTTCCAAGCGTTGACACCGGCACCAGGCCGTCGCCGCCGATGCCGTCGACGGTGGCGAAGAAGCCGAACTTGGCGACGCCGGTGATCCGCGTCGCCATCGTCTCGCCGATCCGCGTCGACAGGTAGGCGGCGACGTAGCGGTCGACCGTCTCGCGCTCGGCGTCCATCGCCCGGCGCTCGGTCATGCTGATGTGTTCGGCGGTCCGCCCCATCAGCGCCGCCTCGTCGTCGCTCAGCCCGTCGTCGCCAAGCCCGTATGCCCGCACCAGTGCGCGGTGGACCATCAGGTCGGCATAGCGCCGGATCGGCGACGTGAAGTGGCCGTAGCTGCGCAGCGCGAGGCCGAAGTGGCCCTGGTTGTCGGGCGAGTAATAGGCTTGCGTCTGGGTCCGCAGCACCTGCTCGCTGACCTGCGGCGCGAACGCCTCGCCCTTCACCTTGCCGAGGAGCGCGTTGAACGTCCGCGGCGCGACGACCTGACCGAGCGTGAATGCCAGGCCGAAGGTGTCGAGATAATCCTTGAGCGCGACCAGCTTCTCGCGCGGCGGGGCCTCGTGGACGCGGTACATGCACGCGGTCCGCTTCGCCTCGAGCGCCTGCGCGGCGGCGACGTTGGCGGCGATCATGAAGTCCTCGATCAGCCGGTGGGCGTCCAGGCGCTCGCGGGTGACGACGCCCGCGATGCCGCCGGCGGCGTCGAGCTCGATCCGGCGCTCGGGCAGGTCAAGGTCGAGTGGTTGCCGCTTGTCACGCGCCACGGCGAGCGCCGCCCACGCGGCCCACAGATGGCGGAGGGCCGGGAGATGTTCGCCGGTGCCCAAATCAATGGCAGCCTGCGCTTCCTCGTAGGCGATGTTCGCCGCGCAGCGGATGACGGCGCGGGTGAAGCGGTGGCTCGCCACGGTGCCATCGGCGCCGATGGCGAGGTGGCACGCGATCACCGCGCGGTCGGCGCGCTCGACCAGCGAACAGGCGTCGGCCGACAGCACCTCGGGCAGCATCGGCACGACGCGGTCGGGGAAGTAGACCGAATTGCCCCGCTCACGCGCCGCGCGGTCGAGCGCCGAGCCTTCGGGGACGTAGAACGAAACGTCGGCGATGGCGACCACCGCGTCCCACCCGCCGCCCTCGCGGGGGCTTGCCCACACGGCGTCGTCGTGGTCGCGCGCGTCGGTCGGGTCGATCGTCAGGATCGGCAGGTGGCGCAGGTCTTCGCGCTCCCCCAGCGGCCGGTGCGCGCCGCGCTCAGCCTGCTCGGTCGCGGCGTCGGGAAAGCGGTGCGGCAGGCCCTTGGCGTGGATCGCGATCAGCGAGAAACTGCGCGGCGCGAAGGGGTCGCCAAGTACCTCGACCACCCGCGCGCTTTGCCGCGGCGGCCGCCCGGACGGCTCGGCGAGGACGAGATCGCCGACCTCCGCCTCGCCGCGGTCGGTCACCGCAAAGTCGCTCCGCGCACGCTTGTCGACCGGCACGAGCCGATCGCCGCCGGCGTCGTGGCGGAGGATGCCGAGGACGAACTCGTCGCTCTTCGCCAGTGCCTTCATCGGGAAGGCGGAGAAGCCGCCGCCGGTCTCCTCGATTCGCGCCAGCACCCGGTCGCCAAGCCCGAGCGCACCGCGCCTGCGCCCCTCGACGACGCGGACGCGCGGCGGCGGCGACGCCTTGTCCCAGCGGTCGGGGACGGCGAACACGCCCTCGGCGACCTCGACGACGCGGAGGACGGTCACCTTGGGCAGGCCGCCGCCGGTGTGAACCGTCCGCTTGGCCCCGGCGTCGAGCTGTCCGGCGTCGGCCATGGCGCGAAGCAGGGCCTTCAGCGCGATCTTGTCCTGCGCGTGGAGGCCGAACGCCTTGGCGATCTCGCGCTTGCCGACCGGCGTCGGCGATGCGGCGACGAAGGCGAGGATCTGCTCGGCGGTCGGCAGGCCGGGGGGCAGGGCGGGGCGACGCGGCACGGCGGCGTTGTGGGGGAGGGGGCCAGGCAGCGCAAGGGCGGCACGAGCGCGCGCCAGGGCGGCGAAGATGAACAACCAAGCGAAGTTTACACCCACGGCATGCATTTTCAGGAGGCGATCCGACGCGAGGGTCAATCGAGGATCAGGGAAATCGCGACATGCGTCGGCTGACGATTGTTGAGGTCGTTTAGCGGCGCTCTCGACACTGGCGGGGCGGTCCACGGCCGGGTTGCCGCTCAGCGCATCGCCTGTCCGCGGTACAGGTCGAGCCGTTCCGCCAGGACACGGCGCTTGATCGCGGTCGCCGGTCCGAGATGGCCGTGGCGCTTCTGGCTGGCGGCGACAACGAGGTGCATACCAGTGTCGTCGGCCGTCGGCGGCGCGGCGTAGCGGCTGCCGAGCGCGCCGAGGCCGGCGTCGAGCGCCGCGTCGGCCGCACGATAGTCGT
>CAHJWT010000324.1 GCA_903643075.1 Sphingomonadaceae bacterium
GACCGCGGCGGCGAGGAGGGCGGCGAGCGCGAGGCGAAGGCGGATCATCGGGCGGCTCCGGCGGCGGTGCGCGCCTGCGCCGCGAGGTCGGGGAAATCGCTGAACAGCCCGTCGACGCCGAGGCGGAAGAACCCGGTCATCTCGGCGACGACGTCGCCGTGCGCCGCCGGGGTCGCGCCGCGCCGCAGCTCGGCGGGCAGGAAGGCGTTCTCGGCGCGAAACGTCCAGGGATGGACAGCGAGCCCCGCGGCGTGCGCGTCGGCGACGAGCGACGTCGCGGCCAGCGACCGTCCGGCGGCGTCGCGGGGGACGATCATCGCCTTGTCGGGGCCGATGCCGTCGGCATAGGCCGCGATCGCGCGGAGACCGGCCGGGGTCGTCATCGCCACATAGCTGACGCCCGCGTCGTCGGCCGGGTGGCCGTCGGCGGCGACGAGCTGGATCAGCCGCAGCTGCGTCATCGTCCGCAGCGCCTTGAGGTTGGCCACCTCGAACGACTGGATGAACGCCGCGTCGCCGCGCGCGCGGTAGCCGGCGGCGGCGAGCTGGTCGACAAGGCGGCGCTCGAGCGGAAGGCCGATCGACGCGAAGTAGCTCGGGTGCTTGGTCTCGGGGTAGACTCCGATCGTCCGGCCGGTGCGCGCGCTTTCGCTTTTCGCCAGCGCGAGGATTTCGGCGAAGGTCGGCACGTCGAACCGGCCGTCCCACGCGGTGTTGGCGGCGCGGAGCTGCGGGAGGCGTTCGCGCGCGCGCAGCGTCTTCAGCTCGGCGAGGGTGAAGTCCTCGGTGAACCAGCCGGTGACGGCCTCGCCGTCGATCGTCTTGGTTGCCTTGCGGCCGGTGAACTCGGGGTGAGCGGCGACGTCGGTCGTCCCGCCGATCTCGTTCTCGTGCCGCGCGACGAGGACGCCGTCCCTCGTCGGGACGAGATCGGGCTCGATGAAATCGGCCCCGCCGGCAATCGCGGTGCGGTACGATTCGAGCGTGTGCTCGGGCCGCTCGCCGGCGGCCCCGCGATGACCGATGATGATCGGCTGCGCACTCGCCGACATCGGCGGCGCGGCGGCGACGGCATCGGCCAGCGCGAGGCTCACGGCCAGCGCCAAGACTTGTCGCATCGGTACCCCGTCATCGCCACGCGCTTTCCGTAGCGCGAAGCGATGACGGGATGAAGCCCTTATACGACGCTCTTGCTGCTACGCAGCAACCGTCGGCATCGTCGCGCGGCGGCTGCGCGCCAGCGCGCCGACGACGCCGAAGCCGCTGAGCATCATCGCCCACGCCGCCGGCTCGGGGACGTCGGCGATGTTGGTGATCTGCCCCTGGACACCGTCGATCGAGACGATGTTGCGGGCATAGCCCTTGAGCGTCGGCGCGAGGGCGACGAACTTGGCGGCGTATTCGGCCTGCGCCGCGGCGAACGGGCCGGTGGCGGCGAACGTCGATGTGGGATATTCCACCGTCCAGATCGCCTGCTGGACCGCGGCGAGCTGCGCCGACTTGTCGCTCGCGCCGCCCTTGGCGATGCCGAAGCCGAGTGCGGCGAGGCCGGTGATCTCGCGGACCTGCGTCGACGACAGCGCGTTGCCGTAACCGTCCTGGGTCAGCGGCGACACGGTATAGTGCAGTGTCTGGGCCAGCTGCGACCCGACGCCGACATAGATCTTGTGCGGCAGGTCGACGCAGAAACCGAGCGCATCGAAGGCCGCGTGGGCGAGCGAGCTGCCGGTGAAGGTCAGCGGCACGGAATATTCATTGAGCGTATTGCCACCGACCGTCGCCGTGACGTTGCCGGGATTGTAGATGCCGGCCGAGGTGATCGTGACCGGCTGGACGGCGGCGGCGGGCACGGCGGCGACCGCGACGATTGCGGCAGCGATGAGGTTGAGACGCATGTTAAGACTCCTTCATTAGACCTTAATGATCCATGAAGGCAGCGCGTATTCCTAACGTTTCATTATGACAAGCTAAGGATTGGTTAACAGCAGTTTATTTTTCGCGGTGTTCTTCGGCACGTTGGAGAACGGAATAAGCGGTATGGATCGCGACAAAACGCGCCGCCGCCGCCGGATCGTCCGGTGCCGCATCGGGATGGTTCGCCTTGGCCAGGCGGCGATAGGCGGCCTTGACCGCGGCCGCGTCGGCGTGGGGTTCGAGGTCAAGCACGGCGAGCGCGTCGATCTCGGCCCGGCTGCGACTGCCGTCACCGGGCCCACCCCACGCCCAGTGGCGGGCGCGGGTATAGGCCGACTCGCTCGCGGTACCTGCTTCGCGCCGACGCGCCTCCTCGGCACTCAGCCCCTCGAAGTAGTTCCAGCCGCGGTTGTATTCGGCGGCGTGCGCCTCGCAGAACCACCAGCGTTCGGGGCGGTTGGGCGCTTTCGGCGCGGGGCGGTCGCCGGGTTCGTCGCAGCCGTCGCGGTCGCATGTCCGGACCGTCGCCGCCGCGCTGCCGCCGCCATAGTCGCGCCAGCGCGGGAAGCCCCAGTCGAGGGTACGCGCGCGCCGTGCCATCGGCCTCAGCGGCGCAACATGCCGAGGATGTTGTCGAGCGCGCCCGTCG
>CAHJWT010000325.1 GCA_903643075.1 Sphingomonadaceae bacterium
CGGAGCGCGGTTCCCCTGACCATCGGATACGGGTCGACCTACGCCGCCGCCGCGACCTCCCGCGCCAATCCCAGCCGACCGCGCGCGGCGTCGTATTCGCGGCGTAGCCGGGCGACGAACGCCGCCGCGGGGATGACGGCGTCGACCGCGCCGATGCCCTGACCGCAGCCCCAGATCTCCTTCCACGCCTTCGGCGCAGCGTCGGAGCCGAAGTTCATCGTCTTGAGGTCGCCCGCCGGCAGCGCGTCGGGGTCCATGCCGGCGAGCGCGATCGACGGCTTGAGGTAGTTGCCCGCGACGCCGGTAAACAGGCTCGAGTACACGATGTCGACCGAGCTGCTGTCGACGATCATCGCCTTGTAGCGGTCGTCGGCGCGCGCCTCGTCGGTGGCGATGAACGCCGAGCCGATATAGCCGAAGTCGGCCCCCATCGCCTCGGCGGCAAGCACTGCACCGCCGGTCGCGATGCTGCCCGACAGCGCGAGCGGCCCGTCGAACCAGCGACGGATTTCCTGGACGAGGGCGAACGGAGAGATCGTGCCCGCGTGGCCGCCGGCGCCGGCGGCGACCGCGATTAGCCCGTCGGCCCCCTTGTCGATCGCTTTCCGCGCGAAGGCGTTGGTTATGATGTCGTGGAGGACGATGCCGCCATAGCTGTGGATCGCCTCGTTGACGTCGACCCGCGCGCCGAGCGAGGTGATGACGATCGGCACTTTGTACTGCACGCACAGCGCGAGGTCGTCCATCAGCCGGTCGTTCGACTTGTGGACGATCAGGTTGACCGCATACGGCGCATCGTTCGGGCCGAGCTCGGTCGTCAGCCGCTGGAGCCATTCCTCGAACTGCGGCAGCGGCCGGGCGTTGAGGCTCGGGAAGCTGCCGATCACCCCCGCCTTGCACTGCGCGATGACGAGGTCGGGGTTGGAGATGATGAACAGCGGCGACCCGATGACAGGGATCGACAGGCGGCGGGCGAGGCTGGCTGGAATCATGGCACGGTCCCCAGGCGATTTCGCCGACCGTCGCGCGGGGTAACGCGAAGGTCAACCCGGGAGGTAATCCTTCCCGCTCGCGGGGAGGTGACGCGAAGCGCCGGGGGACGGTCGAGGCACAGGCCGCGGCCTCTCGCCCGACTGCCCCTCCGTCGCGCACGAGCGCGCCACCTCCCCGCGGGGCGGGGGAGGATCTAAGCCAGCATCGTCTTCAACGGCACGTTCGCATCCGCCAGCCGCGCGGCATCGACCGCCAGCCCCGCGCCGCCGTCGGCCTCGACCAGCGCCTTGCCTTGGACGAAATCGCGCGCGGCGTTGATGCAGTCGAGCGCGACGACGCGTCCGCGGCGGAGATAGACGAGGCTCCACGACCGGGTCGCGGGATCGCCGCGCGTCACCGTCGCGTCGTGCCCCGCGCTGAGGCCGACGGTCTGCAGCTTGAGGTCGTACTGGTTCGACCAGAACCACGGCACCGCGTGGTACGGCCGCGGCTGCCCAAGGATCGCGCCTGCGGCGACCTTCGCCTGGTCGATCGCGTTCTGGACCGATTCGAGGCGGATACCGGCGCGGTCGGCGAAGGCGTTGACGTGGTGGGCGCAGTCGCCGATCGCAAAAATGTCGGGCAACGAGGTGCGGCAACAGTCGTCGACTTCGACCCCGTTCGACGTCGTCGCGCCGGCGGCGGCAAGCGCGGCGACCGCCGGGATCAGGCCGATGCCGACGATGACGACTTGCGCCGGAACCGTCCCGTCGCCGGTCTCGACCCCGGCGACGCGGCCATCGGCGCCGTCGATCGCATCGATGCGGACGTTCAGGCGGACGTCGACGCCGTGGGCGCGGTGCTCGGCCTCGTAGAAGCGCGAGACGGCCTCGCCGGCGACGCGGGCAAGGACGCGGTCCTGCGCCTCGAGCACAATCACGCGCTTGCCCGCCTTCGACAGCACCGCCGCCGCCTCGAGCCCGATGTAGCCGCCGCCGACGATCGCCACGTCGGTCGCCGGCGCGAGGTCGGCGGTCAGCCGGTCGACGTCGGCGCGGCTGCGGATGACGTGGACCCCGGGCAGCTCGGCCCCGGGGACGGGGAGGGGACGCGGGTGGCCGCCCGCGGCCCAAATCAGCGAGCCGTAGCCGAGCGCCTCGCCGGTCGTCGTCGTCACCGTCTTCGCCGCCGCGTCGACCTGGGCGACGACGTGGCCGAGGCGGAGGGTCACGTCGCGTTCGGCCCAGAAGCTCGCCGGGCGGAGCGCGAGGCGGTCGGCGGTCTTGGCGCCGGCGAGATAGTCCTTCGACAACGGCGGCCGCTCGTACGGCGGATCGGCCTCCTCGCCGACGATCGCGATCGTGCCGGCGAAGCCACCTTGGCGGAGCGAGATCGCCGCCTGCGCTCCGGCCTGGCCGCCGCCGACGATGAGGACGTCGTAGGTCATGGCTCTCCCTCGTTGGCGAAGATCGCCACCGCCGGCGCGGCGTCGGCGGCGACCGTGCCGCGGTACATCGCCGCCGTGGTGAAGGGCAGGACCGGCGGCCCGTCACGCCCCAGCGCGATGACGCCGCCCGCCC
>CAHJWT010000326.1 GCA_903643075.1 Sphingomonadaceae bacterium
GTCGCGCGCGCGGTTCGTCGCCGGCGCCGCCGGCCTCGCGCTGATTGCGGCGGCGGCGATCGCGCCTTCGATCGCAGCGCCGGCGAGCACGGCGAAGCCGATCGTCGTCGGGGCCAAGAACTTCTCCGAGCAATACATCCTCGCCGAGCTGATCGCCGGCCGCATTGCGCCGCGCGCCGTAACGCTGCGCACCGGGCTGGGCAGCGCCGTCGCATTCCGCGCGCTCGCGGCGAACGACGTCGACATTTATGTCGACTATGCCGGGACGCTGTGGACCGGCATCCTCGGTCATACCGATATCCCGTCGCGGCCGCGGCTGCTGGCGACGCTGACCCGCGAGCTGCGGGCGCGCTACGGCGTCGGCGTCGTCGGCCCGCTTGGCTTCGAGAACGCCTATGTCCTCGCCGTCCGCCGCGACACCGCCGCGCGGTTCCACCTCGCGACGATCGCCGACCTCGCCCGCGCCGCCCCGCAGCTGACGCTGGGGGCCGACATCGAGTTCCTGTCGCGGCCCGAATGGGCGGCGCTCGACGCCGCCTACCACCTCCCGTTCCACGCCCGGAAGAGCTTCGAGCCGACGTTCATGTACCGCGCGCTGGCGAGCGGGGAGGCTGACGTGATCAGCGCCTTCTCGTCCGACGGACGGATCGCGGCGCAGGACCTCGTCGTGCTTGCCGACCCGAAGGGCGCGATCCCGTCGTATGACGCGCTGCTGCTGGTGTCGCCGGCGCGGGCCAGGGACCACGTCCTCGACGCCGCGCTGCGGCCGCTCGTCGGCAGCATCGACGTCGCCGCGATGCGCCGCGCCAACTTGCTCGTCGATCGCGACACCGCCAAGCTGTCGCCCGCCGCCGCCGCGCGGACTTTGGGGGAAAAGCCGAAATGATGCTGTGGAGCGCCGCGCCGCCGGCCCCCAACCCGCGCCGGGTGACGATCTTCGCCGCCGAGAAGGGCCTGAACCTGGCCGCGACCGAACTCGCGATCTTCAAAGGCGAGCACAAGGCTCCCGCCCACCTTGCGCGCAATCCCCGCGGCCAGGTTCCCGTGCTCGAACTCGACGACGGCACCTGCATCGCCGAATCGGTGTCGATCTGCCGCTACCTCGACGCGCTCCACCCCGACCCGCCGCTGTTCGGCACCGACGCGCTCGATCGCGCGCGGGTCGATACCGCGCTGCGCTGGGTCGAGTTCGTCCTCGGCACCCCGCTCGCGCTGGTCTGGGTCAACGACCATCCGCTGACCGCGCCGCTGTTCGGCACCGCACATCAGGCGTTCGGCGCGAGCAACCGGCCGAAGGTCGCCGCCGCGCTCGACTGGTTCGATCGGCGTATCGCCGACTACGTGGCCGGCGACGGATTCACCATCGCCGACATCGTGCTGTGGTCGTCGCTCGACTTCGGCCGGTGGACCGGGATCGTCGACCTGACCCCGCACGCCCGGCTGCGCGACTGGTTCGACCGCGTGTCGGCGCGGCCGAGCGTCGTCGCGACCGGCGGGGTCACGCCGCCGGTCGGGTGAGCGCATCCCCCGCGGGGACGCGACGGCTTACCGGCCTCCCCCGAGAAACGTTCCGATCACCTTGAAATAGCCGACCGGGAACAGGCGGGTGATCCGGTCGATCATCCGCGCGTCGGGGCCGATCAGGATGCGGTGCTGTCCGCGCTCCATCCCCGCGACGATCGTCGCCGCGGCCTCGTCGGGGGTCGTCCGCGCCGCCTTCTCGAAGGCGTCGCCGTTGTCCATCGCGCTTGCGGTGCCCGGCATCCCGGCGATGAACTTGGCGTTGCGGGCGACGTTGGTCTTGATCCCGCCAGGGTGGACGCGGATCACACGGATGTGCGGGTCGGTCGCGCCGAGCTCGAGGTAGAGCGCCTCGGTCAGCCCGCGGACGGCGAACTTCGACGCATTGTACGCCGACTGGGTCGGGTAGCCCATCATCCCGAAGACGCTCGAGATGTTGACGATCCACGCCGCGTCGGACCGGCGCAGGTGGGGCAGCGCGGCGCGGCAGCCGGCGACCACGCCGCCGAAGTTGACCGCCATCACCCGGTCGAAGTCGGCGACCGGGCAGTCGGCGAACGGCGCGACGACCGACAGCCCGGCGTTGTTGATCACCCCGTCCAGCCCGCCGAACTCGCGCGCCGCCTCGTCGATCCACGCAGTCAGCGCATCGGTATCGGTCACGTCGAGGACGGTCGCCGTCGCCGGGGCGTTGCCGAGCAGCGCCCTGGTCTCGCCGAGGCCCGCCGCGTCCTTGTCGGCGAGCGCGAGGCGGACGCCCTTCTTCGCCAGGAGCAGCGCGAGCGCGCGGCCGATGCCGCTGCCGGCCCCGGTCAGCGCGATCGTTCGTCCGCCGAGATCGGTCATGCGTTATCCTCCCCGCCGTCTTATATGCCCGCCATCAACGCCAGCCACCGGAGAAGCGCAATGGCCTCAGTCCCCGATACCGGCGAGCCGCTGCTGCCGGCCGAGCAGCCGCCCGAGCTGCCCGTCCCCGGCGCGCCCGAGCCCGAGATGGACCCGGCCGCGCCGGTTCCCGAGGTCGGCGGC
>CAHJWT010000327.1 GCA_903643075.1 Sphingomonadaceae bacterium
AGTCCGCCACCGTAGCGCGCTCCCGCGACGGATTGACTTCCCACCCCCGACCCCTCCCGCAAGCGGGAGGGGAGCAGAAAGGGAAAAAATGCCCAAGGTTCTCATCGCCGACGAGATGTCGCCCAAGGCCGCCGAGATCTTCCGCGCCCGCGGCGTCGAGGTCGACGAGATCACCGGCCTGGCCAAGGACGAGCTGATCAAGATCGTCGGCGACTACGACGGCGTCGCCGTCCGCTCGACGACCAAGGCGACGAAGGACGTGTTCGCCGCCGCTGGCCGGCTCAAGGTCATCGGTCGCGCCGGCATCGGCGTCGACAACATCGACATCCCCGCCGCATCGGCGAAGGGGGTCGTCGTCATGAACACGCCGTTCGGCAACTCGATCACCACCGCCGAGCATGCGATCGCGCTGATGTTCGCCCTCGCCCGCCAGCTCCCCGAGGCCGACGCGTCGACCCAGGCGGGGAAGTGGGAGAAGAACCGCTTCATGGGGGTCGAGCTGACCGCCAAGGTTCTCGGCCTGATCGGCGCAGGCAACATCGGCTCGATCGTCGCCGACCGCGCGCTCGGCCTGCGGATGAAGGTGATCGCCTTCGATCCCTTCCTGACGCCCGAGCGCGCGCAGGACCTCGGCATCGAGAAGGTGAGCCTCGACGACCTCCTCGCCCGCGCCGACATCATCACCCTCCACACCCCGCTGACCGACAGCACGCGCAACATCCTGTCGGCCGACGCGCTGGCGAAGACCAAGCCGGGGGTGCGGATCGTCAACTGCGCGCGCGGCGGGCTGATCGACGAGGCGGCGCTGAAAGCCGGGCTCGACAGCGGGCACATCGCCGGGGCCGCGCTCGACGTCTTCGCCAAGGAGCCGGCGAAGGAGTCGCCGCTGTTCGGCACGCCGAACTTCATCTCGACCCCGCACCTCGGCGCGTCGACCGACGAGGCGCAGGTCAACGTCGCGATCCAGGTCGCCGAACAGATGAGCGACTTCCTGCTCACCGGCGGCGTGACCAACGCGCTCAACGTCCCGTCGCTGTCGGCCGAGGAGGCTCCCCGCCTCCGGCCGTACATGACGCTCGCCGAACAGCTCGGGTCGCTGATCGGCCAGCTCGCCAGCGAGGGCGTCAGCGGCGTCACCGTCGAGGTCGAGGGCGCGGCGGCCGAGCTCAACCTCAAGCCGATCACCGCCGCCGTCCTCGCCGGGCTGATGCGGGTCCACTCCGACACGGTCAACATGGTCAACGCGCCGTTCCTCGCCCGCGAGCGCGACATCGCCGTCGCCGAGGTCCGCCACGAGCGCGAGACCGACTACCACACCCTCCTCCGCGTCGCCGTCCGCACCCAGATCGATGGTGTTTGGGGCGAGCGCTCGGTCGCCGGCACGCTGTTCGGCAACGCGGCCGCGCGGCTGGTCGAGATCGGCGGTATCCGCGTCGAGGCCGACCTCCACGGCCCGATGCTATTCATCGTCAACGAGGACCGGCCGGGGTTCATCGGCCGGCTGGGATCGACGCTGGGGGCGGCCAATGTCAACATCGGGACGTTCCATCTCGGCCGCCGCGAGGATTTTCGCGACGCGAACGCCCGCGCGGGGGCCGAGGCGGTGCTGCTGCTGTCGGTCGACGAGGTCATCCCGGCTGAGGTACTCGGGCAGATCAAGGCGCTGCCCGGGGTGCGGCAGGTACAGGCGCTGAGCTTTGCTTGAGGCAAGGCCGCCCTCTCTCGCCTGCGGGAGAGGCGACTCGCGCGCCAGCGCGGCGGGTGAGGGTGTACCCCAGCCCTGCAAGCGGCGACGGCGGTCGTCGCGGTCGCCGACACCCTCACCCCGGGCCGGCGCTGACGCGCCGTCTCTCGCCCCCTCCCGCAAGCGGGAGAGGGGAAAGTGACCCCCATCGCCGCCGGGCTCCTTCCCGAGGGCCTCCGCGACCGCCTGCCGCCGCAGGCGGAGGCCGCCGCGACGCTGCTGCGCACCCTGCTCGATCACGTCGCCGCGCACGGCTACGACCGCGTTCAGCCGCCGCTGATCGAGTACGAGGACGGCCTGATCGGGCGGCTGGCGGCGACCGGGCGGCAGGAGCTACTGCGCTTCGTCGACCCCGTTTCGCAGCTGATGCTCGCGCTGCGCCCCGACCTCACCGGACAGGTCGGGCGGATCGCGGCGACGCGGCTCGCCCACGTCCCCCGCCCGCTCCGCCTCGGCTATGGCGGGCCGGTGGTGCGGGTGAAGGGGAGCCAGCTCCGCCCCGAGCGCGAAATGCTCCAGGCCGGCGCCGAGCTGATCGGGCGCGATTCGGTCGCTGCCGTCGTCGAGGTCGCGACCCTCGCTGTCGACGGCCTGCGCGCCGCCGGCGTCGCCGGGGTGACGGTCGACCTGACGCTGCCGAGCTTCGTCGCCGACCTCGCCGCGCACTGGGCCGGCCCCGCACCGATCGCCGGGGTCGCACGGATCGAGGCGCTGCTCGACGCGAAGGATTCGGCCGGCCTCGCCGCCGCCGGCGCGTCGGTCTACGCGCCGCTGATCGCCGC
>CAHJWT010000328.1 GCA_903643075.1 Sphingomonadaceae bacterium
GGCAACACCATCCTCATCACCGGCGGCGGGTCGGGCATCGGCCGCGGCCTCGCCGAGGCGTTCGCCGCCGACGGCAACACCGTCATCATCGCCGGCCGCCGCCGGAGCGCCCTCGACGACGTCGTCGCGGCCAACCCGGGGATCAGCGCGATCGAACTCGACGTCGTCGATCCCGCGTCGATCGCCGCCGCCGTCGCGGCGCTCCTCCGCGACCATCCCGGCCTCAACGCCGTCGTCCACAACGCCGGGATGATGCGCGTCGAGACGCTGACCGCGCCCAAGGTCGAGGACGCCGAGGCGACGATCGCGACCAACCTCCTCGGCCCAATTCGGCTGTCTTCGGCGCTGCTGCCGCACCTGCTGGCGCAGCCGGCGGCGACGATCGTCAACGTGTCGTCGGGCCTCGGCTTCGTGCCGATGGCCCCGACGCCGACCTATTGTGCGACCAAGGCGGCGATCCATTCGTACAGCGAGACGTTGCGCGAGCAGCTCAAGGCGACGAGCGTCGCGGTGCTCGAAATCATCCCGCCCTACGTCCAGACCGAGCTGATGGGTCCCGAGCAGCAGCACGACGACCGCGCCATGCCGCTCGCCGACTTCATCGCCGAGACGATGGCGATCATCCGCGGCGGCGCGACCGGCGAGATCGTCGTCGACCGCTGCCGACCGCTGCGTGATGCCGAAGCGACGGGGACGTACGATGCGGCGTTCGCGCGACTGAACGGGATGTTCAGCTGAGCGACGGGGAGGAGATCAGACTGGCAAGGCGATAACACGCCGCGGTGGCGATGCGCGTGGTCGACCGCTGCTTGACGGCAGCGACGGTCCTGGCGACGCAGCGCGGATAAGGATCACGGGCGCCTTTGTCCAATCGGCCATGCTGCTATAGGCGGCACTATGATCGACACCGAATTTGACGATGCCGACGTGGCGGCGTGGCTTGACCGATTGACGCCGGAACAGACCGTAGCTTTGCACGAGATGCTGGCTATTGCCGCCAAACAGATCGACGATGGTGACTTCGTCGAGTTCGACGTCGAACATATTCTCGCCGATGGACGCGCGCATCGGGCAGCACAGGCAGCGACCGACGCGGCGTGAAGCTTGTCATCGCGCGCAACGCCGCGCGCGATATCGCAGAAATCGATGATTTCACGGCGAGACGCTGGGGAACTGCCCAGTCGGCTCGCTATATTCGCGCGATCCACGACGCCTGTGCCACGGCTGCGGCTCGCCCATTTCGGGCGTGCCTTGGTCGGCTTGCCGAGACCTATCGCGTCCTGCAGGTCGGCAGCCATTATGTCGTGTTTCTGGTCAATGACGACGAGGAGCGCGTTGAGATCGTTCGCGTGCTCCATCAGGCGATGGATTTTTGCCGCCCGGCTTGCTGCCGAGCGCGATCATTAGCCCAGCCGCGCCACCGCCCGCGCGATCCGCACCATCGCCTCCGCCAGCGCCGCGTCCGCCGTCGCGTAGCTGATGCGGAAAGCCGGCGAGCCGCCGAAGCCGCTGCCGGGGACGACGGCGACGCCCTCGGCGTCGAGCAGGTAGGTCGCCACCGCGTTGTCGTCGGCGAGCACCGTGCCGTCGGGCGTCGTCTTGCCGATCAGCCCGGCGCAGCCGGGATAGACGTAGAACGCCCCCTCGGGAATCGGGCAGCGCAGGCCGGGGACGGCGTTGAGCGCGTCGACGACGAGGTCGCGGCGCACCTTGAACGCGGCGTTTCGCTCGCCCAGGAACGACTGGTCGCCGTTCAAGGCCGCGACCGTCGCTGCCATCGAGATCGAGCAGGGGTTCGACGTTGTCTGCGACTGAAGCTTGGCGATTCCCGCGATCAGCTTCGCCGGGCCGCCGGCATAGCCGATCCGCCACCCGGTCATCGCGTACGCCTTCGACGCGCCGTTGACCGTCAGCGTCCGCTCGTACAGCGCCGGCTCGACCTCGGCGATCGTCGCGAAGGCGAAGCCGTCGTAGACGATGTGCTCGTACATGTCGTCGGTCAGCACCCAGACGTGGTCGTGACGGACGAGGACCTCGGCGAGCGCGGCGAGCTCGGCACGAGTATAGGCCGCCCCGGTCGGGTTCGACGGCGAGTTGAGGATGACCCATTTGGTCGCCGGCGTGATCGCCGCGTCGAGCTGCGCCGGGGTCAGCTTGAATCCGGCGTCGATGCCGCAGTCGATCGCGACCGGGGTCGCCCCGGTGAAGGCGACCATGTCGGGATAGCTGACCCAGTAGGGCGCGGGGATGACGACCTCGTCGCCCGGCCCGCACGTCGCGGCGAGCGCGTTGAAGATGGTGTGCTTGCCGCCCGAGTTCACGGTGATCTGGTCGAGGCCGTAGTCGAGGCGATTGTCCCGGGCGAACTTGGCGCGGATCGCCGCCTTCAGCTCGGGGGTGCCGTCGACGGTGGTGTATTTCGTCTGGCCGGCGCGGATCGCCGCGATCGCCGCCTCCTTGACGTAGTCGGGGGTGTCGAAGTCGGGCTCGCCCGCGCCGAGCCCGATGATGTCGCGGCC